>RGUK01000025.1 GCA_010027825.1 bacterium | reverse complement strand
ACAAGAATACAAAATGGTTTCATTGTATTTGACTGTATAATGCCCCGTCAACTGCTTGTGTATGTCGTTGCTTCTGTGATAACTGTGTAGTTCTCCACGCAATCTTCCAAGCTCGTAATGAGCATCCGTGTTGTATGGGTCCAATTGAATGGCATATAAAAAGGCATTCTCAGCGTCATTGCACTGTGATTGACATCTCAACGCCTTCCCCAACAACATAAACACTTGGGAGTTATTATAATTGTTTTCAAGCTCACCCAAACACAACGTGGACGCCTGCTCGTATTTTTCGTTACTTAACAATTGCTCTATGTACTCGCAAAAATGCAGGTTCCCTCTTTTTTGAGACTTCACTAGTTCGCTTAGTCGTTCCATATTAAATTGTATATTAAAAGGTATATACAATTTGATTCAATTCCATACGCGTTTGCTATTACGTAACAATTACGTAACAATTACGTAACAATTGCAGCACAGCAGGGTTTTGCTGTGTGTGCTGTGCTTTTATTACACAGTTGGACTGCCTTATCAGTACACAAGCCCTGCCACACACGTCTCCCACTGTCACCCCCACTGCCACCTGATGTTGCCTGCTAAGCCTTTATTACACAGCGCAGTTGACCACGACTGCGGATATACTAAAAAAAAGTGTACATTGTCGACGTTAAGGTATCTTCAAGAGTTTTTCTTATGATCTTCATTTCGCCACGTTTTTGAATATACACGTACCCTGAGTCAATTGTACAGAATTCTGCTTCTGCAATGTGAGTCGCGGGTCTAGTCAAATCAAAATTGGTCATGTACAAGTGATTGTCGGTGTGGAGGATAACATACTCTTTGTCTACAAGGCGTCCTACGTAAAGTACCTTGACGTCACCACTACCGACCCTGACTTTACTTAGCAATGTACCCGAGTCCACAGACGCCAATGCTAATGTTCCTTTTTCGTAACCAATGTACAAATTGTTTTTGTAGATATGAATGGAGGCCACACGTTTATCGCTATAGACAAAGCTGCCTTCCAATTTGAGTTCGAAATTTTGTAATCGAAATTTATCTACGCTTCCTGACTTGTCACCAATGTAAATGTACTCGTCATCATTGGTGTCACTGTTACACACAGTTCCGCTCACCACTTCAAGAGAGAAGTTGCTCACTTTTTGTATGTGATAATAGAGGTTAGGGTTTAGGTCTTCACGTACAATTTGTACCTCTCCATCTCGGTTCCCTAACAATAATTTAATTCCGCAGACTGCCAAACAAGAAAAATCAGCACCCGAGTTATTGTTGATTACTTCATCATCTGGCTTAGTAATATAAAGTTGTCTAGGTGTAAGGGTGTACAATGTATCATTTTTGAAAAGGGCATCTACAAAGGTTTCGCTAGGTTCGAAAACATCGAACTCCCATTTTTTGCCAGAATCTAATTTCCACAGAATTGTGTTTCCGGATCCCAAAACTGACATTATATTTTTTTCGGCCATGATCTTGTTCACATGTGGTAATCCATGTTCAAACACGTGTTCTGGGCTTAACCGTTGATGCCCAAGGATAGCGGCAACAGTATTCTTTACGAATTCGGCAGGGGTGGGGGCGGGGCTGTACAATAGGTATTGTTCGGGTGTGATAAGATAGTCGTCTAACGTTTCCACTGCTTTGATGCCTGAACGTATTTCTTCACGAGTATATAGTTTATAGACTAAAAAACCTGGAATTTGTCCATGATTCATGCTTGCTCCGTACAAGCCTGAAACATTTCCTATTCTTCTTCGTTTGCCACCAAACAGCGGCAAGGCATACCAAGTTTTAGTGGATGCTTCCATTATGCGTTTGGCGGATCCAGCTGTGATGTATATTTGACTGGACATCAATCGTATAACAGTTCTAATTGTGGGTTTACCTGTCATCCCGGTGAGATGATCACGGGACTGCCTAGGTGTTGTGTACACGCACATGATATAGTCAGGTGTGTCGGTGTTTTGATCAGACAACAAAGCACCGGAAAGTTCCTCTTTTGACATGCAAGAGCCAATTTTAAATTTTCTCATTTCACTTGGTAATTTGACTGTGAACACGTCAATGTCCGATTCGGTGTAAGGCATCAGCGTAATAGGACTTTCGTTTACACAGGACTCGACGGAAAAGGTATCAGAGTCTTCCAAAGATGACTCATCGGATGTAAAATAGCTGTAAGCGTTAGTGTCCTCTTCGTATTGAGACATGTGTACTGAGGGTGTTGTTAATAATGTTCGACAAAATTTAGTTTAAGAAAATTTAGTTTATTTAAACAAGTTTGGATCGAAGATGACTTACGAGTTGGTGAAAGAATGGGCTGGACAACTGCATTTCGTCGAGTAGAACTACAAACTTGTCAAGGAAAGTATTCCCGTCCTTTACAGCTGTTTCTCGGCCGTAAGCTAGGGCATAGTTTTGGTTTACATTCTTTTTATTTGTTTGGAGGTCGATTGACATGTCTTCGATGTCATCGGCGATTTGAAAAGCCATGGCAAAGAGATTAGCCAGGTCACGGACTTTTTCTGTTCCATCTACGCTCCCGGTGCCGAGGATCCATCCAAGTTCAAAGCACATTTGGAAGAGCGTTCCGGTTTTTTTAATGATAATATCATTTACGTCGAAGTGTTCTGAAGCGGACTTTATCACGTTTCCGATGTCGGTACTTGCGATGTCGGTACTTGCGATGTCGGTACTTGCGATGTCGGTACTTGCGATGTCGAGAAGTTGGCCTTCGGTTACAGTGAGCAGCGAAGTTCCGAGAATACGGAGGGCGTACATTGTAATTTCGGTTGCGGTTGCTTTAGAAATGACGCCCGAGTCAACTGCTTTGTTAAGGTCGTATCCTAACGAGTGTGTACACAAGGCCAGAAGGGCGGCGGTAGTTAGTTGTGCGATGGCTTCGGAGTACCTTAAGTGAATACAATCGTTACCCCTACGTGTTTGAGCGTTGTCCATGCACGGAAGGTCGTCGATGATTAGACTTGCTGAGTGGAGGTATTCTGTGGACAGGAAGCAAATGCCGGTGACACCTCCTGCCGCTGCCTTGGTGTTGTATATATCCAAGCTTATCATAGGCCGGATGCGTTTGCCTCCTGTAAGAACATACTTTATGGGTTCTATGAGTCCGGGGGCAATACATGACAGTTCAAGGTGAGTTTTGATGAGTTCATTACACGTTTCTAAAAGTTCCATTTTAAAAAACACACATAAAAAATAACTGCGTGTAAACCGAGGTTCAATTACGCGTGAAGTATGTAATTGAGATCACATGAATCCAATTTTACCAAGGAGGTATCTGAAAGTCTATGTAAAAACGAGTCGTCATCAAAGGATTCGGCAATAAGCTTCATTTTTTTTTCTTGTATATAGAGGCAACGTTCTTCTACGGTATCGCGCATTACGAGTCTGATGCAGGTCACAATATTTGTTTGGCCTTTGCGATAGCTTCGTCCGATAGCTTGGAGTTCGATGCAGGGGTTCCAGTTGGGGGAGACAATGTACACTCTATTGCTATGTTGAAGGTTGAGGCCGGTGCTACCACAAGAGATTTGCAAGAGCAATACGGGGATGCTGCTATTTTTGAAGTTATAAAGTACATTGTCTTTGGAGTCTCTTGACAAGCTCCCATCAAAGATCACGCAGGGGACATTGAGGTCGAGGAGGCCTTTTTGTATAAGTTTCATTTCAAGGGTGAAGCTACAAAACACGAGGCATTTTTCACCTCGATGCGAACATGTGTATTTTTTGATGTCATCGACGAGGTATTCCAGCTTTGTACTACCTTGCACACACAAGTCCCCATGACATTCCCGTTCGCTGAAGGTGCGTTTTCTTGGGATTTCGGAGTTGACATCGCCCAAGACGTCTTTGTTTTTCTTTTTAGCGATCCCATTGTTGTACAAGACACTGGACACGCACACTTGTCTGCAGCGCACCAGGGTTTCGATGCACTCCATACTACTCGCGGTTGCGTTCGAGTCGAGTGTGATTTTATTGTACAATTCGCGTTCCTCGGGGTACTTGAAGTCGAGTTTGACCACTTCAGTTTTGAGTCCGGGAAGGGCGAGTCTGCTATTAAGCAAGCTTTCTTTTTCTTGGGTGCGTCTGAGGACATATGTCTTGTATATTTCATCGGGATCACTTGTTTGGATGCCGATCCATTTGGCGAGATTTAGGAGTTCTTTAAGGGAGTTTTGTATGGGTGTGCCAGAGAGGATCCACTTGATACTACATTCAAGTTTACTTAATTGTATGTGAACACGTGTTTTGTGATTGCGAATGGTGTGTCCTTCGTCGAGTATCACACGGGACCATACCACTTTTTCGAAGGGGCTGTTAATGTCTCGTTTTTGGAAGGTGCTGTAGCTTGTGACAACGACGCGTGCGTCCTCGGGGATGATGCCGGAAAAGCTGGAGTTGACGACGATAGGAAACATGCCACCAAAGGAGACTAGTGCATCTTTCCATTGGCCCACGGTGCCGACGGTTGTGACGATCAATGTTTTGGGTAGTTGGTTTCCGCACACGACGGCGATGGTTTGTATTGTTTTACCGAGGCCCATATCATCGGCGAGGATGCCGCCTTTGACGTCCGTGGTGGTGAGTTCTCTTGACAGCATCCATCTGACGCCTGTATGTTGGTAGTGTCCTTCAAGGCGTCCGCGTATTGTGTGGTTCATTTGATTTATACACTTGGTGATTTCAGGAGTGTGCATTTTTAGGGCGTGTGTAAACTTT
Source organism: bacterium (assembly GCA_010027825.1). Next base: position 12,169 of record RGUK01000025.1, on the reverse strand, counting down.
GGCACGAATTAAGGTACCTTGTGTCAAAATTTGTACCTTGTTTAAATACCCGTTTTTGGATACACACAGCGTGTGTACCAAGTCCCCGGCTTGTCCGGGGTGCCAAGGCTTGTCCGGGGTTCTCCAGCCAGCTTCCTAGGCGTGTGTACCAAGTCCCCGGCTTGTCCGGGGTGCCAAGGCTTGTCCGGGGTGCCAAGGCTTGTCCGGGGTGCCAAGGCTTGTCCGGGGTTCTTCAGGTTCCCTAGGTACACGCAAGTACTAATTGAACGCGAATTTGCGTTTGGCGGGGGTTATATAAGGGGCTGCACACGTTTATACACACACGCTTATACACACACGTTTATACACACACGCTTCTACGCACGCAATGGAAACGGTACATAAGTGTATGCATGTGACGATGAAGGGAGAACAATGCAGGTTTAGGGCGAATAATCAGTACAATGGGGGTCATTATTGCGGGAAGCACCTTTGTGTGGTGAAGAGTACGGAAGATTGTGCGGTGTGTTTATCGGAGATGAGGACATCGGCATCGAGGATACGGTTGAGTTGTGGGCATTATTTTCACATAGGTTGTTTATCGCAAGTGACAAAGGCGGAGTGTCCGTTGTGTAGAAAACAATTTGACCCGAGGGAGTCAATGAAGGTGTTTGATAGGACGGTTGTGAAACCTATTTTTGAGGAGATATTTGAAAATGATATAAGTACGCAATCGGTTGTGATAAATGTTGTGAGATCTGTGGTGAGGTTATCGAGGTCGTTTAGTAGTTACTATGTGTCAAGTGTGCAGTATGTATGTGAACTTATTGAGTCGGGGGTAAGCACGGTATCAGATGACAACTTGGGCAGTGTATTAGTGATGATTTCAAATGCGTTTCGTTACATAAAGGACCATGGATCGCTAGAGGGTTTCCAGGTGTCATATGTCAACAACCAATTGTATGTTAATTAACCAAGCGTAATTTATGGCCGTACAAGAGCTCTCCATTTTTTGACTTTAGGTTGGTGAAGTTGCTGGGTGACAAGTTTGTGTAATCATCTATAGCACCTGCGAGGTGGAGGACATACCCGATGAATTGGGAGCAAAACATCTTTTTTGGCTTTGGTAATTTGATACCGCACACCGTACACAAGAAGTAGTTAAGTACAAAGTTATTTCGGAAGTTGGTATCAAATTCTAAATTGGAAATTTCATTAAACCGGAAATTTGTTACGTTTAGGATACTTTCATGATCGCCAAGGTAGCGCAAGAAGTAGCACGGACCCGCATATGACTCAACGCGATCTCGTAAGGGGTGAAGGTGCACGCCGCTTGGATAGTCGAGGTATTCGCCTTCGGGATGCATTTCAAGAATGTACACACCACTTGGTTTACGCACGATCAATCCGACATGAGAGAAGTTGCTAAACAATCTAAACCCAGCATCCATGTAGTACCAGCGAAAAAGTACAAGGTCGCCTGTTTTGCACGTGTTTTCGAGATCGTTTACATTTACACGATGTTTGTCATCAATCCACATTTCGATTCTAATTACCAGCAACAGGGACATGACAATTATGATAGTCAACCAAGCACTTCGATTTACTATGGTACCAATGGTACTGCTAGATATGGTAGTTGCGATGGGTGCGGTGTACATTATCTTAATTTACCTAAATTTAAAATGTAATTTTTTTTACATATTACTATTAAATGGGTCAAAGCGGCAAAGGCGGTGGAAAGCAATCCGGAAAAGGCAGTGGAAAGCAATCCGGAAAAGGCGGTGGAAAACAAGGCGCTGGAAAAAGCACCGGCAAAGGTACCGGAAAAAGCACCGGCAAAGGTACCGGCAAAGGTACCGGGAAGACCGGGAAAAATGGAAAGGCAGGAAAATCAGGAAAGACTGACAAAGGCAAAGGCAAGAAAGCTGAAAAGTACGGAAACTTGACCAATTTAGTAGTAAGTTGCATTATATTTTGTGTGATAAGTATAATTAGTATGTCGAGCGCCGGGATGATGATGTCTGGGGGAGGAGGTGGAGGTGGGTAAGTTTACACGGGACACCGAAGGTGCAGTCACCGAAGGTGCAGTCACCGAAGGTGCAGTCACCGAAGGTGCAGTCACCGAAGGTGCACGTAAGGTGTACACGTACTGTGGTACGTACTTTGCTATGTAGGTATGTATGTAGAACCCAAGAATGCATTTCAAATTGTGGAATGTTGCTTCCCAGTGAACCATTTTTACCAATTTAGCAACAAAATATTATTGTCATTAGGTAATGGACGGCAAAATTGTTAGTATAGTACAATTGCTAGTGAGCTGTGTATTATTGACGGTATCGATGACGTTGGGTGCTATCCAGGTGTTGTCGAGGCCGTTGGTGGATGTCTGGTTCACCAGCACAACAAATGAAACAAAAAACATTGGCGTAACAAAAGATCTTCTTAACAAGGTCATTGATCTTGGTAAAATAAAAAAGGTAAAGGTACAGTCATACCATCCGGAGGAATACAAAGTAACATTCAAGGGCGCGGCAATAGATACAAGTCAAATGTACGAAGTGAATATCATTGATCAGTTAACAATGGACTTTAAAGACACCACTGTTGAGGCTACAGTGACTGTGACACCAACAATTACTAAATCTAATAATAATACTAGTCGGTAGAGGGGAGCATTCGGCACAATTAGGCCCTCTCACATAATAATAACTTTATAACAATACTGATAATACATAACAATACTGATAATAATAACTTTATTTACATAGTACTATTACTAAGTTTTTGTTCATTCATACTGATATTATGTCTGTGTACTTTAATGTACACTAAGGCCACGTCGGCGACTTACTCTAACTAGGTTGAAACTGTGTACTTTTTAGTGTACACACTTGTTTTAGTGTACACACTTGATGTACTCGGAGTAGGTTCTTATAAGGATATTCATGAAAGTTTGGCGTACTTTGACGTCGGTGAAATGTACGAGTATTTGGGTTTGTCGTGGGCGTGGAAGTTCAATAGTTTTTGTGCGTTTGTTTGGGCGTTTGCGGGGGTAGATTTCACCGAGTGTGGACTTCATGAGGTTTAGAAGAGGTGTGTCGATATTGAAGCAGATTCCTGGGTTACTGATGTCGCGATTGAGGTATTCGCACAATTTCTTAAGGACTTGGGTACGATGTGTTTCGTCGGGAATACATTCAATTAAAAGTGTATTTACGGAGTGATCATTGGCATCTGGGTTGTACTTGTACTTGGTGGTTTTTGAAACAAGGTCCATTTTTGTTGTTTTGCGAAAGGTGCAATGGAGGAGGTCATACACGCCATTGGTGAATGGCACGAGGTGGTTGCGTGTATCTAGTTTTTCGAAAAGGGATTCGTCAAAGTAGTACATTTTAGCTCCTTGGATGATTTCTTCGACAACCTCGGGTTTATGCATTTTGTTAATCAAGCACTTTACATTGCGGGCCACACTACCACCAGCCAAGGCGGTGTCTTTGTAAAACTGAACAATTTTTTGAAGGTTGGACACCACGACGCTTAGTACTCGAGTGCGTAAAAAAAGTGCTTCATCGTCGCGTTTCCAGTAGTTTCCTGTAAAGTAGAACCACAATCCGTTTGTGTACACAAAGTCGGGTTCAAGTGTGCTAATGAGTTTACTTATGACAATGAGCTTGTGGCCATCAATGATTTGGTTATACATTTCTGTCACCGCATTATTTTTAAAAATGGAAGTATCAAGTGGGATATTACATTGAAACTCGTATTCGGGTCTCTTGTAGAAGTTGTTGATGGTAATTGTACCAATGCCCATGTGTACAAATACAACCTTAATTACATTAATTTAATTACTTTTAAATTAAGGTACCACACACTTGGTGGCACACACCCGCAGCTCTCACACCTACACCACTTGGTACACCTGCACCACTTGGTACACCCACACATACTTGGTACACCCACACCAAGGTACACATCAAGAGTATGCTATATAAAGGCATCCTACGCACATCAATATACCCACTTACGACTAATCGACCCAAGCGACCTACAGACACGACACGCACCAATCTACACGCCGGGGATTCTGATGGAGATCCATCATCGGGCGAGGTTGCAGTTCATCAGGTCGATGGACATTGTGTGTAGGCGGCACAAGATTTCGTGGTATGTGGTGGGGGACTTTGTGAGGAATGTGTTATCGGGGACACACAACCCCAACGGAACGTTGCACGTTGCTTTTATGCCATTCCAGTTGACGAGTTTGCTTCGGGATTTTGAGACATTAGGGTTGATACATGACACGGATTACACAAAATTGACTGAGACTATGTGTGTGACGCGGAGCACGATGGCATTGAGCTTGCAGTCGGAGATGCACATGTGTACATTTGAGGTGCAATTGACGGGGTTACATAGTATCTCAAAAGTGGTGGCAAGTGATGCCATAGCGCTGACATCATCTGGGCTTGTGTTGCTTGAGCAGGATGCCTTATTGGACTACCTGAACGGTGTGAGGGGCATAGGGTTATTGGACAGGTTGATTGACTTGTCGGTGCGGCAGGTTGGTTTGACGAAGCCATTAATAAATTTTGTGGATTACAACATGGAGAATGCAGGGGTGCTGAGGACGTTAGACAAGGTTATTTCGGAGGACATTCACGTGAAGGGTGTAAAGTGTACAAGCACGACCACAGAGTGTCCGGTGTGCATGGACACAAAGACTCTTATTACACTTAGGTGCAAGCACTCATTTTGTGGGAAGTGCATGGCCAAGCACATAGAGTTGTCGGATTTGAATGGTGGAGAAGGTCCAAGGTGCCCATTGTGTAGGGGGACAATGCACTTTTAGGTGGAACTAAATTCTCGGGAGGTATTATTATTAAATGGTTGTAAGGCACATTATCAAGCCGGTGAACTTGAGCTTTAGTTTCCACAGACGTATACACAAGATGTACAGTTCTGCGGAGCGTAGATTTAAGTGGATCAAAGAGTACTTGCAGTCGACGGGGGTCGAGAATGGGTGTACGCGGTCGTATTGGGTTGTGGACACGACGGCTGGCGATACCTTTGTGTGGTCGAATGTGTTTCCAGAAGTGCATGATTCAAAATGTACACTACATGTAATACTAATAGATATTCTAGGTGGGAACTTTGGTCATGCAACGATAATGATTGTGGACACGGTGCATAGGACAGCGGAGAGGTTTGACCCTGACGGTGACATTGACCATGAAGTTGAGACGATTGAGTTTGAAACGGACGTGGGATTGGCGAGCGGTGTATTAGATTACATGGGGTATTCAGGGTTTGTGTATTATCCGGCTGGGGAGATATGTATGAGGCCACAGGCACAATTAAGGGATCGTTTATCGAACTCATCGAAAATGTACAAGACGGTGATGGACAACAGTTGTCAATATTGGACGTTGTATTACGTTTACCGCAGACTTCGCAATTTGGACACGGATCCGGCAAAGTTGTTAAGGTCGATTGAATTTGATGATTTTTTGGTGTTTGTGAATGGGGTGCATGCGGTGGTAGGGCCTTTGCACGAAAAGGTGGAGGCATCTGTGAGGGAAGCAGGGGTTATTGTACCATACAATGCAAAGAAGAATAAACTTGCTCTAGAAAAGTTACCTTCACCACCCCGTGGGACAAGGATCCCAGGATTAAGGGAGTTTTTAATGTTTTTCTTACCAGTGTATCCAATGTAAAAACGGAAATTTTTAATACTGGTTTGTATTAAAAATGTACAATTTAAATAGTGCAGGTTCACTTGGGTCTACGGGGTCTATAGACTCGCTCACAGATTCTACAGGAATTCCCAAGAGACCCAACATCAATTTGACATTCAAGGGTCCTCCAAAAAGTATAAAGCGCACAGTAAAAAAAATATCTCGAGCGTTAAACAGTTTGATGAAGCGTGGGTATTATCCCAGGTGCATAAGGTGCGAAGCTAACGAAGCTGTTTCGACTCAAAAGGGAGGTAACAAGAAACAGATGGTACAAAAGGGTTTAAAAATGTTTTCAAAGCTTACAAAAGACAAAACATCAGGGAAGGCTAAAAGAAGACCTATGGCAAAAAAGCCAATGGCCAAAAGCCCTGCAAAAAAGCCAATGGCCAAAAGCCCTGCAAAAAAGCCTGTAAAGAAACCAATTGCAAAAAAGCCTGTAAATAAACCAATTGCAAAAAGCGCCGCTAAGAAACCAATGGCCAAAAGCCCTTCAAAAAAGCCAATGGCCAAAAGCCCTGTAAAGAAGCCTGTAAAGAAACCCGTTGCAAAAAGCGCCGCTAAGAAACCAATGGCCAAAAGCCCTGCAAAAAAGCCAATGGCCAAAAGCCCTGCAAAGAAACCTGTTGCAAAAAGCCCTGCAAAAAGCGCCGCTAAGAAACCAATTGCGAAAAAGTCTAATACAACCGCAGGGGACACCGCAGGGGACACCGCAGGGGACACCGCAGGGGACACCGCAGGGGACACCGCAGGGGACACCGCAGGGGACACCGCAGGGGACACCACAAGGGACATCGCAAGGGACACCACAAGGGACATCGCAGGGGACACCACAAGGGACATCGCAGGGGACACCACAAGGGACATCGCAGGGGACACCGCAGGGGACACCACAAGGGACATCGCAGGGGACACCGCAGGAACCTACACTGACAACATTCGATCTAGTTTCGGTAGCAATAAATTGAGGCAGGCGATCACATATTTACAGGAGTTGGAGCAAGAAAAATCTGGGGGTGACGCCACAGGAGTTAACAAAGAGAACACTGACACCGAAGCGCCCACGGACACTGCTGAAACGGATAGCGAAGCGCCCACGGACACTGCTGAAACGGATAGCGAAGCGCCCACGGACAGCGAAGCGCCAACGGACAGCGAAGCGCCAACGGACAGCGAAGCGCCAACGGACAGCGAAGCGCCCACGGACACTGAGGCACCTAAACCTCTTGCTGCCAAACTGGCAACTCGTGTGTAATAATATCCAGGACTTGTTTCTCGCACAGTTTAAGCGTTTTTATAAAATTAAAATGGAGGTAAATTATAAAAATGCCACGCCAATTGATATATATATTATTGATTTTCGTAATTTTCGTTTTGTGCAAACAGAAACAGGGTTCCCCATGTAGATCCAGGGAGACTTTTACGACACGTGACTTGAGCTTTGTGTTCCCAATGGTATGGCCTGTTTTGCCTAATCCTTACAAAGACCCTCCTACAAATAGTATTATAGATCGTAAAATACAAGAGAGTAACGCAGCTTTCAAGAAGAGGTATCTTGACGTGGCGTTTGTACTAGATGATATGATGAAGGAGATTCATGCAAAAATTAATGTAAAACAAAATACGGCTGCGATAGTTGATTACTTACAACGGTGTTCGAAAGAGCGTAGTTTGTCAGAGACAAAGACGTTTTGGTCGGCAGATTATCAAGACATTTTACTCAGGGTGACTACTGCAATGTGTTTTGTTATGGACACACTTCCGCGTGGCATAAGAGATTATATGATGGCATGGGCAGCAGACTTACGCACAAAAAATATGAACATGAATGATACATGGAAATCTAATCTATGGAATGAGAACGAATCTAAAGGCAATGCGGAGTTGTGTCGTGTACGCAACGTGATAAACTTGGCATGGTTTACGAAAGACTACAATTTGATTATCCAGTTGAACAATTCAGTAAACAAATGGATGAAATTAAGTGTAGGAAAACAAGACGTGTACATTGCTGATGGACTTCGTGGATCGCGCGCGTTTAGTTACACAGCGAGCGCGTTGGTTCACCTGAGATATATATTACTTATTTGCTTGGGAATCATGGGAGGTTTAGGAAAAAGTTCAGAGATACATAAAGTAAAAGAGTCCATTGAGTTATACAATCGTTTTGTAGACACATGGAACAAGGATAGAAAAAATAATGCGGCATTGTATTCCCAATTTTTCGGCATACAGCAAAAACCTATTCCTAAGCAAACATTCTTCAACAAAATAGACATAGGTAAAGCTAATAAATTAAAAGAGCATCAAGCCCTTCTTGGCCTTGATTATTTCTAACGAGTACAAAAACACCTTGTATACTAAATATTACACAAATACTACATGTGATCAACGTGGGGCAGGGGCAGGGGCAGGGGATGGGGCAGTAGTGGTGACAGGTCTAATTTTTACATTGACGAGCCCAGTTGGTTCTCTGCCAGTAATAGTAAGTTTGTAAAATCCTTGCTGGAGATCTAATGTTCTCCATACTTTTTCAACTATTTTTGGGCCATCACCTGCACCTAACCATTCTGACTGTTGTATATTTTGACCGGGACCGGTCAAGTCTAAGATGAAACTATCGCTATTCCATGCGGGGCCAAATACATCGAAAGCAAATGTGTATTTACCCGCCTTGACAACATTGATGGCAAACGCAAGTCCAGAAGTTGGGGGGAGGATAATCATACCGACGCCATTAAGAGCTGGCAAGCCAATAGCGCCTAGGAGGTCTGATTTACCTTGACTTGGAGGTAGTGCAATATTGATTTTATTAATTCGTGTGGCAGGGTTATCAGTGGGCAAGATTTCGATAACACCACCACCGGCTTTCGTCGCATAATACGCGCTTATGGTGCTTCTTAAGGAAGGTAATATTGCAGGCATCATTGTTGGTATACACATGATGGGTTCATCATCATTCCCAAATTTAACACACAGTGTATTGTTTGACATGGCTTTGCGAGGGATTTCGCACACTTCACCTGTGGCGCACCACAATGTTTGATTACGTATATTATTGTTATTGTCCTGAAGGGTTTGTTGGGTCATGGTCATATTTAGATCAACTTTCCCATTAAGTGTGTTAAAAGTACCTTGTAGATTGTTAACATTTTGATTTAACCTCCCGATTGTGGTGAAGAGCGAACCATGTTAACATTTTGATTTAACCTCCCGATTGTGGTGAAGAGCGAACCAACAGTTCCATCAAGTGTGTTAAAAGTACCTTGTAGATTGTTAACATTTTGATCTAACTTCCCAATTGTGGTGAAGAGCGAACCAATGGTTGAAACAATGACTGAATTGAAACTATTTGCCAAATTGGTAACACGTGAGTCAATTCCGGTAATGCGGGTGTCAAGTGTGCCTTGTAGATTGCCAATAGACCCAAGAAGTGTTGATTTAAGGGAGCCGACTGTATTGTTTAGAGAGTTGTATTGTGTAATTTTAGGGTACAATTCGTCTGCTTGCGATTGTGTAAAACTAGGAGAATTACCCATATTTAATTTTACAAAATAAAAAAAATATTTAGTGGCAGCATGTTGATGTGCGTACATACAGGAACGATGTCTCCGGATTTAAATTAAGTTGGAGGCGTAAGCATACTTAGATTTGATGTCGTTGCTGGCCAAAATGTTTGCAGCGCTTACATTTCCTGTGGCCAGGATGTCTCCTCCGGTTTTTATGCTATTGCCAAGGGAAAGTACATTGGAGTTATTGGAAAGTATGATACCGTTTATATTGATGTTTTTGTTTGATTTAATGTCTTTAGCTTCAAAGTAGCCATCTTCTTTGATGGCCATGGTCCAATCCCAAGTGTTGCCAGAGGTGACTAGTTTTTCAAAGTTCAGCCAGTCGCTATTAGGACGCACTCGCCAATTGTTGGACATATTGACTGTGCCATTGTGACTGAATGAGGTGACAGTATTTCCGGAGCTATTAACAATGGCAAGGTCACCATTAACGACTCTGAGAGACCAATTACCTAATTTGAGTGTACCGCTGCTAGGATTGTAGTTGTCACTCAGGGTCATGAGTGACTTTTGAAGCGCGCCTACAGTGGCATTTAAGCTACCAACAGCGGTAAAGAGGGCGCCAGCCGTACGTTGTAGTGCGCCGGCCGTTTGTTGTAGGGCGCCTGCAGTGGCATTTAAGCTACCAACAGCGGTGAAGAGTGTGCCGGCAGTGGCATTTAAACCACCAACAGCGGTAAAGAGCGAACCTGCCGTACTTTGTAATGCGTTGGCAGTGGCATTTAAACCACTGAATTGAGTGGCGAGTGCATAGTTGCCGCGTGTTTGATACATGGCATCTAGTTGAGATGTTGAAGCGGAGATAACATTACCCATGTTTAGTATTACATTGCACAACGAAATAAAAAATTGTGTAAAATAAGTTTGTATAAAATAAGTTCATTAGATTGTGTAAAAGTCGTATTTGAAGCCGCCGCTAACGGCGTTGGTTCCGTGGAAGTTTTTGATATGGACTTGGAAGGATCCGGTGGTGATATTGTTGACGTATGAGACGGGGAAGCCGGAGCCGGAGTAGCCGGAGATTCTGCCGATGACGATGCTATTGGCATCGATGGCGGAGTTAGTGACGGTGATATTGGCGCTACCGGAGGTGGCAACGTTGCCGGTGGTGTTGGTGATGATTGAGCCGGCGGGGGAGTTGATGGTGACACCGGCGGTGATACTGGAAGTTTGTTGAACTGTACTTTTAGGTACGCTAAAGGATTCAGTGAAAAGAGAACCAAATTGTTTTCTGAGCTTTGATTCTTGAGACATTTTTTTTATACAATAACCCAATAAAATAAATGTACGTCAATAATTAAGTGTGAACTAAAAATGGTCGTAAATAAGGTAAATTTTTTGTAGGGGTACAATGTAATGGACACCATTGGGGACTCATATTTGGCAAAGGTGCAATTACGAAAGTACTTATCAAAGTATGATTACTTGGACATGGAGTACATTGAGACAAAGATGTTATTTGACGAGTACAACAAGAAGTTTTTGGAGGAGTACTACACACCGGAAGAGCTGGAGGAGTACAAGCGAACTGCTTGTAAGGGCCCTGACCTCGCACAAGTAGTGGACCCTGAGGCCGAGGCCGAAGGTAAAGACACTGCTGACACCAATGCCGAAGGCATACCGGCGGTGTTTAAGGCGTTGTATAAGAGGTTGTCATTATTAACGCACCCGGACAAGGTGAAGGGAAAGGAGGACACATTTAAGAGGATAAACAAGGCGTACAATACCCACGAGTACTTAGTGCTTGTAAAGATTGCGATGGAGTTAGACATTGACACATCAGGTATTTCATCTCAAGTAATATCGGGGGTATTTGAAAAGAGCATAAAGGGTTTGGAGGAGTCAATAGCATCATTGAAGCAAACGTTGGCGTGGCATTGGGCGCATGCGAGTGATTCGGAAAAGGAATTGTACAGGGCGCGATCAAAGGGTGGTTAGGGTTTAGGGTTTAGGAATATTTGATAATAAAGACGGGCCAGTCAGGCCCCTTCGGGCCCTTGACAGGCCCTACGTGGGCGGCCGCGGGTTTGTATGCGTCCTGACCATCTTATGGTCTCGGCATTGCAAAAGAAAGTGAAAATGAGGGAAGCGAGATAGAAGAAGCAAAATGGAGGTAGACACGGGATTGGCGGTGGTAGTGGCGCTTGAATATCACTCTATGAAACTGACGGTATACAACACAATAAATGAGCCATTGATAGCGGTTGATTCGGTGAAGGGAGTGAGCGAGTACATTATGCAGTATGCAAACACGTTGGCGGAAGGCGATACGTTGATGCAGGTGTCGGGGGTATGGTTTTTTACGGAGTTTGGGTTGTACGAAACATTGTTGGCGTGTAAGCAATACATACCGCAGGCACAAGGATTATACAAGTTTATAAGAGAAAAATTAAAAGCGTTAAGGGATGAAAAGGTATTGCAGTTGGAGAGTGAGTTAAGGGAGGCGAGGGGGAAGGTGTATGAGGAAATTTTAAAGGAGCAAATGCTGTACATAACGAGCACGGAATGTGGGGTGAAGGTGTCATTGGAGGCATTGGAGGGCTCGCAAAGTGCGGTGATGACGCATAATGCGGAGATATTGATGAACATAGTGAAGTACATATTACACAGATACTCATGCAACGCACATGAGGATCATTACCATTGTGACAAAGAATACACAGTTATGGTGGTGGAGTCTTTGGCGAGAATGATTGATACATTAAAGTCTACGTATTCGGGTATAACAAAAAGAGAATTACATGAGAAAATAAAGAAATTTTTTTTTCTTGGGGAACTATAAGCGGAGATACTTTAACGCAGAATTGTGTGTGTAAAGTGGTTTTTGGGGAAGGAGAGTAAGATGTTAGAGAATGGGGGGGGGTGTATGGTTGAGAGTGGGGG
>RGUK01000240.1 GCA_010027825.1 bacterium | reverse complement strand
ACTGAACCGGTTCCACCAGTTCCACCTCCTCCAGTTCCTCCAGAGCCAGCAGGGGTTCCGCTGTTTGTCCCGCCTCCTCCACCGCCAGAATAAAAAACATTTGCACCTGATGTATTGTATGAAAGGCCAGCACCTCCAGCACCAGCGGCATCCGTTGTTCCAGATGAGTTCACGCCAATCGCACCCATGCCGCCGCCTCCGGCTCCTCCGGCAACCGCATTAAATCTTGTTCCTCCACTGAAGCCCTGGGATCCAGATCCTCCGGCTTGTGTTACTGCATTACTTGAACCAGAACCACCGCCTCCGCCGCCACACCCACCAGCCACTCCTGGTCTGTTTGTGCTACCACCTCCGCCGCCGCCAGTTCCAGTTGAAAAAGTTCCAAATATAGAATTTGATCCGTTTGTTCCATCCGTAGCCACATCCTTATCTCCGCCGCTGCCTCCGCCTCCAATGGTTATTACATGGCTTCCGGTAGTTACTGAAATTCCTGTACTATATGAAATTCCACCACCTCCGCCACCTCCGCCACGTCTTGATCCACCACCTCCTCCACCAGAAACAACAAGAGCCTCAACACTTCCGCCTTGGGTTACATTCAAAGTTCCAAGGCTTGTGAATGTATGGATACGGTATCCATCCACATCTGTCTCAACACCACCAGACGCAATAACGCCGCGCCGGGTTCCAACAAATCCTAGATTTCTAAGTCCGAGTACATTCACGCTTGGACGGCATAAGCGGCCACGGTGTTTGCCTCGGTGGTTCCAAACGAGGTGACGGAAAGCACCGCATTTTTACTGGCGGCGATGCTGGTCGGCTTGAGGCCGACAAAGACCCAGTTGGTCGGGAAGGTAAGATTTCTGGCCGTGCCGTCGGATGTGATGCGAACGGAAAGGCTTTTACCTGCGGCGTAGTTTGTCGCCGTGTAGGTGATGTTCCCGGTGATGGAATGGGTCAGGTATCCCTGACTTGTAAAATCAAGACCCTGGGTTCCGCTTGTGGTGGAAAGCGTGCCTACATTGATGGCAAAGTTCTTGCTGGTGGCGATCTCGCTGATTGTGGCGGTCGAGGAGGTCAGGGTTTGCACCGTTCCAGTGGTTGCGTTCAAAGATCCAGAATAGGTTCCTCCAGTAAGATTTGAGGCAAGCGTTGAGCTTGTAAGCGTCTGGATGGTTCCGCTGGTGGCGTTGATCGAGCCGGTCAAAGATCCCCCAAAGGTTCCAGTGGATGAATTGACAACACCGGAATATGTTCCACCCGTAAGATTGGAGGAAAGCGTGCTGGAAGTAAGTGTCTGGATCGTTCCGTTGGTAAACGTGGCCGCTGTACCGGTGGTTGTGCCAAGCGTTGCCGTCTCAATCGTCCCGGTCGTGATCTTGGCGGTCGGCAGGGTTTGGGAAAAGTTTGCAACCGTAATTCGCTTCAGGTTGTTGGAGTCCGAAGCGTCGCCAATCAGAAGCGTGTCGTTGGTGGCCGTCACCGTCTCGGCGGTGCGGTCTTGGATCAGGCCGGAGGTCGGGGTGGCGTTGTTGACAAGCGCACCAAGCTTGGCCGCCGTCACGTCATTGGCGACTCCGTCTGTAAAAGTTGCTCCTGCTGAGAATGAAGCCATGGTATTATTTTCCTATCCGTTAAAGCGGTTCTTTAGGACATCCCAGGCCATCGAGCAAACAAGCCCTATTAGCCCAGCTACAGCCAGAACCTTCGTCCGCAGGTGTTCCAGCGCACTTAATCTATTAGCAACATCCCCATGAAAAGCAAGTGACCTTTCGACCATGGCGTAAAGCTGAACTTGACGCTCTTCCATCCTAGCCAGCCTCTCCGACTGGATGGCAATGCGATCTTTAAGATCCGAAATTTCATCAAGACTCACGGCCCTTGCCCTCCAGGTACTTCAGTGCCACGGCCAGATGGACAACGGCATCCACTACCTCGTCCCGATTCCGGCCTTCGTCCACTATGCGTTTGATGCTTCTGTTGACCGATAGGAGATGCTTTTTTTCCACAGCAAACTTTAACGCCTCCTTGAAACAAGCGTATTCCTTCCCCGTCATTAAGAAACGCAAACTCAAATTGGTCAGCCACATAGCGATGCGTTTCATTTGACATTACCAGCATCTTCAGCCGCGCCCATATCGGAATAGCAAGGCAGTATGTTGTTATCCGCTGGCTTTGGCGAGCAGGAGCAGAGAAAGATGCAGGCAATGACAAGTTTCATTAGTAAGCTAGGAATGCAAATGGAGTTACTGGTGTTGCGCTTGAATTAAATCCAGTATATGTTCCAGTTGAAAGCGCGGATGACATTGTTTGCAGTAATCCAGATGTTTGATTTGTTATATAAGTTTGTACAGTTGATAAATAAAACATATCAACACTAACATTTCCTGGGTATCCTGTGACACTTTTTCCTATAACGTGCGCCTGCCTGCAAAAACAATTAGCACAAAAAGAACTTCCTGCCGTTTTAACGGCTGCCACAATATACCAACCTTCAGAATAATTTTTTGTTAATGTAAATGAGGATGTTAGCGGTGCTCCTGTTACAGTACTACTTGTGAAGGAAGTTGATTCGCTTAGATAGGCGTTTTCAAGTCCTTGGTTTGCATCATAAATTCCAATTTGTATTGTTCCGTTTGTCGCAACTCCAGTAGATCCAAGCGTCTGACAAACAATATCAATAGATGATGCGTTTGCTGGAATATAGTATGGGTTTAGAGACATAGCTCCAGTTGTATGTGAAATGGCTGCTGCTGGAGATCCGTTAACAACGCTAGAATCACATAGCGTAGGATTTCTTAGTTTTTTTGTACCACCAGCCGAAACTGGAAATACTAAAGGATTCTTCTTTGGGAAGTATGGCATCGCCTACTCCTAATTAAGTGTGGTCACTTCAGCCGTTCCAGCCGTTGCAAAGATGCCACCAATAAATCCAGTGTAGTTGAATGGGACTTCGTAGTAATCGCCCGCACTTAATCTAGCAGTAAAAACTGATGTGCTTGCTGTTGTTCCTAAAGAAATATATAAATTTCCTGGTCCAGTATTAAAAATTGTGCATCCAAGCCTATCAATGTTTGAGGTTACAATTGTTCCGCTTGTTGTGGAAGTAAAATTTGATTGGATTGCTACTGTAGATTTAATCTGTTTTACTGGCAATGAATTTACATCTGTTACTTGATTAAATTCTCCGTTAGCAGTGGAGAAGTATCCAATTTGAACTCCGTATGATGGTTGCTGTCCTCCTCCGTCAGAAGCAATTCCTAGTTGTCCGTTTGTTGCTGAGTTTGAGTTAAGTGACACCCCATCAGCAACGTCTGCTTGTAGCGTTGTTAGCAATGCCTCAATGTCCGTTAAATTGGCATTGATGGACATTGTTCCGCCACTAAGGGCATCAATAATAGCATTCCACTGGCGGCCCATATTAGGACTCCTTAATCTTTGCGAACGTA
>RGUK01000239.1 GCA_010027825.1 bacterium | reverse complement strand
AAACTCTCCTTGAATGTCTTTTCAGGAGCACAAGCTGTACTCGCAAGTTGTCGAAGCCCTCTGCAAACTCAAGCTCGAATTCAACTGCCCCTGCCCCAAAGTCCCCGAAGGAACCATCTCCATAAGGTTCGCGGAAGGTCACGAGCCCAAAAGGGACGGAAACAGCATCGCCGCACTGCTCGTCCACTCCGAATCGGGAAGCAACGAAAAGGGAGAGCCCACCGAAGTCCTCTTCATCCAGACCACAATCAAGGAAAGACCCGACGACTACTACTGGTTCTACTTCGACACAAACCACCATTCGACAATAGAGGAATGCCTGAACCAGCGCCAGGCGACGGCGAACTACGGCGAAATCAGAAAAATCGCGGTCCGGATAGCACTCACGACCCTCATGCTCCAGGACGACCCCGAAATCATCACCCGCGACGTCCTCAGCAAGCAACAGGAAAAATACGAAAAAGAGACCGACCCGAACAAGAAGCGAGGGATGGAGGACAAGGCAAAAAACAACGGGGTCTTCGGCTGGAGCATCGGGAAGAGCGTCGAAGTCACACCCCACGTCCGAAGACCACACTGGGCCATCCGGCACACCGGCCCCAAGAAAAGCATCCCCAAGATCGTCCCCGTCAAGGGATGCAAGGTAAAGGGAGGAAGACTCACCAGCGTCCCCAACGGACACATGCTCGAGGACGGCACGGAGATCGAGGCCCAAAAGGTTTAATAATGGAAGACAACCTAGAATCCCTCATAAGCGAACTCCCACAGACCAGCAAGAAGACCGGGGAGCCCACCGCAATAGCCATACCCGGATGGAAGCACGACCTCATCGAGGAAAAACTCAGGTCAAGGGGCGTAGTATTCAAAAACACACAGGAGTCGGGATCCGAAATCGCCCAAGGAAGAAACAAGGAGGGAAGATGGGTCATCGAGACACAGAGACTATCCCCCACCCCGCACTCCATCCTACTATTCGACCCGAAACCCCACCCGAAATGGTAGGAACACAGAGGAGAAAACAAATGAAAAAGAAAACCCCCACCCCCAACAAGAGCATGGAAATCCGGAAGGCCGCAAGGGAACTCGTCGCCCAAGGAAAGCCCCCAAGGCCGCAGGTCAGCACAGCCCTCCGAGACACCGAATTCGCGCTCAGGAAGCCCGACTGGCACAACCCACCCGTCATCCTCCCAGACCCCGCCCAGGCCCTCGGACAAGTCTCAATCGAAGACGTCCTCAAGGCCAGGAAATTCGTGGACGAAATGGGTACGCTCGAGAAGGCCGCGGCAAGCATCGTCGCACTCGGGCAGTTCGGCTACACACCCACAGCCCCCCAAACACCCCAAATTGAAGAAAACAAGGACATCACCCAAAACAGGACCTTCATCGCGGAAACACAGGCCGCGGAACAGCACAGGGACCAAATCCACTCTTGAAACGGCGGACCACTTGACAGCCCGCGTATAATGAGCAGAAGGACACAAGACGAAGGAAAAAAAGCCATGCTCCGAGAACACTGCGAGATCGGAATGAAGGTCGTATTCGGCCGCCCCAACGGCGAGAAAACCGTGGGCGAAATAGTCGAAATCCATGAGACAACGGCCAAAATCAAAGCCCTCGAGTCCAGGGGGGACGGCAACAGAGGGTCCGAGGAGCACCGCACCAAAAAACAGCCCGCCGGATCGGTCTGGAACTCCCCCTTCAACAACATGGAACCTCTGAACAAGCCCATGCTAGAGGCGCTCCGCTCACTGCCACAGAAGGACGAGAACCTCCTTGACTACCTTGAGAGGGGCTCCGAAACCCTCTTGACACCCTCCGGAAGCTCCATCGGAAAAAGCATCGAGGGCCTGGAACAGAAGTGAGAGCCTGTGGTTGTGGTCATTCCACTCCGACAAAAGGACATCGGCTTCCAAATCCGCTTCGGTGGTTCGCATCCGCTTGTATTTCCAATAGGATGCGGCGATGGATTTTCTGTTTTGGTAGTTGATAAAGATGGTCTGGAGGATGGCGGTCTCTTCGTCTCCGCGCATGCAGGCTCTTCGATAGATTGACAAGGAATTCGTAGACCCCGCGGACAGAGCGAAAGCACGTCAGCACTGGCGGAAAATGCACGAGTTTTTTCCAAACGATTACGATTATCAAGAGAAGATCAACCTGTGGAACGAAAGGAGGCTTTCGCCGGCGTGGATCAATGCGGGACTCAACAAAACCCAAACCACATCCCCCTCGAAGCCATCTATCCCCCGGCCCTGGCCTCTCGAGCAAAGAAACCAGAACGAGACAGCCAAAAACGGACAGACGGTGGCAAGTTAATAAAATTCCGGATCAATCCCAATGAAATGGAACAAACAAAACAAAATCCGCCTTTATTCCGCCCTCAGAAAGAAGGCCGAACAACTCGAGGCGACAATCCCACCGGGGGAGGAAAGGGACGGACAGTGGGAACTGTTCCTGAAGTCCCACGGAATAGTACGGGCGGAAAGGAGCGATCCCGACGGATACTGCCGAAACCCCGCATGGAGAAGCCTCGAAGACGATGAATGTCTCGCGGACAGCAAGAGGACTCTCATCGAAGACCCCTACTACAACGAATACCAACACGGACTCAGCGTACCAAAGGACGCCGCGGAGAAGATCCTCGTCCTCGGTTTGCCATGAAAAGACCCCCACATCGCACCCCGATAATAACAACAGGCGGAAACCGACCGCTTTGTGGGTCTCATGCCCATTCCGACCCCCATACATAATGAAAATGTGGGTTTTTGACCCCCTTTGGATATCATCCCCGCACAAATGCAAAAAATCCCATCGGAAACGGAAAAGATCGCGGGACGCGGAAGAATCGATGTAAATGGGAAGAAGAGGTGTCTAGCCCGTCTCTTTTATATCGCATTTAAAGGCCATTACAGTCCATTACAGCCCCTTTTTTTCCAAAAACCCTTCTGGATACCCCTTGGAGCAAAGGGGGTTTAGAGGGCATTCTATTGCATTAGAGGAGATTAGATTTAATTAGATGAAATCAGGATGGGATAGGGGTTTACATTATGTTACATTATGTTCCCATCCGATCCCTTGGGGTTCCGCCTGGGCGGATCTTGATGGGATATGATGGGTATAGAAACTGATGCACAAATGGCTGGGGGTTTGGTCTGGTTTTGAGTTGTGTTGTGTGTGGAAGGAAAGTCCCTTTTGATCCGCTGTGCGGGGTGGTGTGGGATGGAGATCGAGGAGGAGGTTGCCCGGCTTTTCAGTCACTCATCCGAACAAAAATGTCCCTGTGTCGGAGGAGCATGGTGTGCGTCGGGTTGGCAAGCTGGCCCACAAGGTGATCGGATCTTCGGGGGATGAGGTGGCGGTGCAGGATCCTTTGAACGAGTCTTCCTTGATCTTGGTTCCCCGGGATTTTGCGTTCAGGATGGTGGTGATGGGAGGACTGCCGTGAGTTGAGCT
>RGUK01000238.1 GCA_010027825.1 bacterium | reverse complement strand
ATTAACGGGCGAGGTCAATGGAGTCATTACAGGAATCAATCGGAACTCGGGTCTTCCCAATGAGTACACATCCACCGTGATCGCGAACTCAAGTCTTTCATATGAAGGAGGAGGGATGTTCACTTCGAATGTGACCTTTCGTCTGCGGAACAACAACCCTCCTATCTTTACCCCGCTAACCAACCGTGTGTTGGGAGCTGTGGGTAAATACTTTTCGCTGGTGCTGAACGCATCAAACTCTCCGTACGCTTTTGCCGCCAGCAACGTGCCTACAGGCCTTAGTTTGGTGGGAAATACGATTTCAGGCACACCCGCGTCGGCCGGTATTTTTACGATTCCTGTGACTGCCTACAACTCCTACCGCCCTGGCTCGACGAGCCTGGGGGATCGGCAACCCGGCTATGGGACGGTGGTCCTCAGCGTGGCCAACGCCAAACCGCCCGCCTCAGTTGCGCCGGCCAGCCCCGGGGTTCTTGGAAAAAACGTCACCATCCCCCTCAGTGATAACCGCAAGTTGTTGGACGCCGTAGCCAACGGAGTGGCGGTCTCCGCCTTGGGTCTTCCCCCGGGGATCTCCTTGGAATCCACCACCGGAAAAATATTCGGCACCCCGACGACCAAGGGCACATTTCAAGTCACCGTTTTTATCCACCGGATATGAAAATGAAAAAAACTATTCTGACCGGCGATCGCCCATCAGGGCCGTTGCATCTGGGGCACTTTGTTGGTTCCCTCCAAAACCGCGTTGCGTTGCAGCACGAGTATGAGCAGTATGTGATGATTGCCGATGTGCAGGCATTGGCAGCGAATGCTGAAGACCCGCAAAAGGTACGCGACAACGTGCTGCAGGTTGCCTTGGATTATTTGGCGGTAGGGGTTGATCCGAAAGTAACAACAATTTTTATGCAGTCGCTCGTGCCTGAAATCGCCGAGTTAACAGTGTATTTCATGAATCTGGTAACGCTTGCTCGCCTTCAACGCAATCCAACGGTTAAAGAGGAAATAAAACAAAAAGGCTTTGGGCAGAGTATTCCGGTAGGCTTTCTTGCTCATCCGATCAGTCAGGCAGCTGACATTCTATGCGTCAACGCCGATAAGATCAGTTGCCGCTCATCGAACAGTGCGCTGAAATTGTTCGTTCTTTTAATCGCATTTATGCACCCGTCTTTAATGAATCAAAAGCGTTAGTTCCTAAGACCGGCGCTCGCTTGATGGGGCTTGATGGCAAGGCCAAAATGAGTAAGTCCCTGGGCAATGCAATTTTCTTGGGCGACAGCGCTGATGAATTGCAGAAAAAAGTTATGAGCATGTACACCGACCCCAACCACCTGCGCGTTGCTGATCCCGGCCAAGTTGAGGGGAATATGGTATTCAGCTACCTAGACATTTTCGATCCGAATAGGGATGAGGTCGAAGAACTCAAAGCGCATTATCGTCGTGGTGGGCTAGGCGACGTGGTAATCAAAAAACGGTTGAGCGGCATTTTGCAAGAATTGCTGGCGCCCATCCGTCAGCGGCGTGAGGAGTTTGCCAAAGATCCAGCGGCAGTGATGCAAATTATCAAAGAAGGCACCGCGCGCACCCGCGTGAAAACCGTTGCAGTTATGGAGCATGTACGCGCTGCAATGCGCATCGATTATTTTTAATTACTCAGTTCAGCTAAACCTTCAAGACAGGTGAGGAAGTAGAAATTTCAGGTTGGTTTTTGCGAGCCGCTTGTAAGGTGCTAGCGATGTTCGAACAGCATACGGGATGCTTTCTTTATAGCTTGCTAAGGCTTCCACAAGGCCGGCATACGCCATCGCCAGATTGGAGAGGCTAGGGATGGAATCTTCTGAGTAGCAGCAAGCGGCCCAAACCGCATTGTCTGCTAGGCAGCTGCTGATAGTAAGAAGCACTTGCCAGGCCTGGTTGCGGGTTTGGCTTTTATGCAGTGATTTTCCCGCGGCTTCAATTTCTCCGTGCAAAAAGGCAATGAAATCACAGCTTTCTGAACTCTCTCTTACCCAGTCGTCAGCGCGTGAAAGAATTTCTTGTGCAAGATCCAGGTCAATCATTTCACTTTGTGTGCCCGCAGAAAGGCTGCGCAGGAGCTGGCTTGCTGCCGCCTGGGTCAAAACCTCCTGTGGCTTGCTGCTTCCGCAACCATTGCCAGCTGCACGGGGTGAGAGTGGTGAAAGAGCGTTTGGTAAGAGGAGGGAAAGGGCCAGGCCGAGTAGTGATGTAGTCTTCATGGCATTCCGATCGAAGCTGTAAGAGTTTAACAGGGATGGCAAAGTAACAGAAATTTTCTATCGATGCAAACGGGTGCTAGTCACGGCTTTCTGACTCAAAAGGCGAGGTCACAAGCCAAATCCGCGAAGTGTTTAACGGCAAAAGCGCGCATAAATGCTGCACGAAAGCAACCGTTGCTGGTCTTCGTGCAATATCTGCAGCTCGCCGCATTCAATGTCATCTTTTGGAAAATGTTCGCGCAGCAGGTTGCCCACTACTTCGGCAGGGTAGCCCATTGCATAGCCGTTAAGTACCAAAAAGCCGTCTTTTTTGCTGAGCAGCTCTTTTGCCGTGCTGAGCAACGCGTGGATCTGTCCCTCGAAGGTGAACACCTTCCCTTTTGGATCGCGACCGAAGGCGGGCGGGTCCATGATAATCCCATTGTACTGGGCGCCACGCTTCACTTCACGCTTCATGAAGGCAAGGCAATCATCAACGATCCAACGGATAGGCGCTTGCTCAAGACCGCTGTGTGCTTGGTTTTGGCGTGCCCAGGTGACGGCCGCTTGCGACGCATCGACATGGCAGACCTGTGCGCCTTGGGCTGCGGCAACCAAACTGGCAGCGCCGGTGTACCCGAACAAGTTGAGCACATTTTGTTTACTCTCGCGCTTACGGAGAATCTCGCTCATCCAAACCCAGTTGCTTAACTGCTCAGGAAAGATGCCAATATTTTTGGCATGCGATAAGCGCAAGCTGCAAGTAATTTTTGGCCCTTTTTCGCGACCAGTACCAGGCAGAACGATGTTGAAGAGCCATGGCTCGTGGAGCGCTTGTTTGGTAACCCATGCCCCTTTGCCATCAGCTTTGTTTTCAAAGACCGCATGTGCACTGCG
Source organism: bacterium (assembly GCA_010027825.1). The sequence goes on along the minus strand of RGUK01000238.1, from coordinate 341 downwards.
CCAGGTGTCGGCGCTTTCTTGTGGGCGCCAGATGCACGTGCTGTCGGGCCGCACAATAGTGTTGCCGCCGATTTTTTCCAAACGTTTGCCGTTGCCAGAGTCGATCAGGCTGTAGATGGGGGAAGTAGTGATAGCTAGGTTCATGAGTTGTCGAATACCAAATGGTCAAGATTGTTGAGTGGATGCTTTTCGTCACACATTTTTGCAAGCTGTTGGTTGGAGATGTGCGTGTAAATCTCGGTGGTGGCAATTGTCTTGTGCCCAAGCAGCTCCTGAATGATTCTTAAGTCTACACCTTGTTGCAACAAATGTGTAGCAAAGGAATGACGAATTTTGTGGGG
>RGUK01000237.1 GCA_010027825.1 bacterium | reverse complement strand
TCACACTCTCGTCACGCTCTTTTTTGTAGCCCCGCGCCTATATCGCCAGCAAAAGCCTGCCATTGTTCACCTGAACACAAGCTCCCTTATTGCCTACGGCTTAGCAGCAAAATGGATGGGAATTCCCGTGGTGTGGCACATCCGTGAGCCATTAGCAGTGGGGTACATTGGCTTTCGCAAGATGCTGGTTCAAAAATGCGTAGCCTATGCAGCAACACGCATCGTGTCAATTTGCAAGCATGACGCCCTCCCCTGGCGCGACAACCCTAAAACGCACGTCGTTTACAATGCTGTACCTGCCGAACGTTTTACCCCGGCGCTAAGCGCTGAACCGCTGAAACGTGCGCTTGACCTTGGCCAGGCACCAACTATTTTATTTGTAGGTGGATGCGCGCGTGAAAAAGGCACGCTGACTATTCTGAAAGCATTTCAGCTAGTTCTTGAAAAAATCCCCTCCGCACGCCTGCTCATTGCAGGCACGCTACCGCCAGCGGCGAGCACTGGTCAATACGCGCTAAGACCTGCCGAACGGTACGGCGCCCAGGTACGCCACGCCATAGAACAATGCAAGGGCCAGGTAACCCTGCTGGGGGTTACCACAGCCATTCCCGAAGCAATGGCAGCAGCCAACGTTGTCGTATTCCCCGCCACCGTGGGCCACTTTGCTCGCCCTGTCATTGAGGCAGGCTTCATGAAAAAACCTGTCATCGCATCACGCCTTGCACCGCTAGAAGAGCTTATAATGGATAAAATAACCGGCTTTTTACTCGATCCCTACGATTACCCCAAGTGGGGTGATACACTGATCACGCTATTAACCGATACATCGTTGGCAAGCACCATGGGGCAAGCAGGCTATGATTACTGCACGCAAAAATTCTCTTTGCCAAAACAACTTAGCCAAATGACCCAGTTGTACATCGATGTAACTGAAAGGAAAAGTGCATGAACCCCATGGCGCTTAAACAGGAAGTGAAAAATTACTGGAACAAGGCAGCTTACGGCACGGAATTTATCAACCTGAAGAAGTTTTCCAAAGAATACTTTGAAGCAATTGAAGAGTTCCGTTACACCATAGAGCCAGAAATTTTCGCTTTTGCCCAGTTTACGCGCTTTCACGGCAAACAGGTCCTGGAAGTAGGTGTCGGCGCGGGGTCTGATTTTCTGCAATGGGTACGTGCCGGGGCGGTAGCATACGGCATCGACTTGACCGAAGAAGCAATAGCCCACGTACGCCATCGGCTTATGCTTTACAATTTGCACGCTCACGATGTGCGCATTGGCGACGCTGAATCTATCCCTCACCCGAGCAATCAGTTTGACTTAGTCTATTCGTGGGGGGTAAAAGCTTAGAAGAACTGATCCGCGTGGCAAAGCCCGGCGGGCAAATAAAAATCATGATCTACAACCGGAAATCTCTTTTTGCATTCTACCAGTATCTTAACCACGCTTTGCTCCGCGGCAAACCCTTCAAATCATTCAAACGAGTACTGTACTTCCACCAGGAAAGTCTGGGTACACAAGCTTTTACTATGGCTGAGGCAAAACAATTCCTTGCAAGCCAACCAGTCCTGATCAAACGGATACATGCGCCGGTAACGAAGCATGACCTGTTGTACTACAAAAGCAGTTTTTTCAAAGGGCTTGCTTACCTGCTCGCTTGCTTGTGGGGCTGGGAACGCGCTGGCTGGTTCATGATGATCGAGCTAGAAAAAAAAGCCTAGGCATTACCTACAAAGCATTGCCCCCTCTGCCCCTGCCCGGGTAGATTACACACTGGGTACACAAAGGACAAAGGGGGATGTATGTTCTGGGCAAATCGCACTGCTCTTGCCACGCTGGTTTTTGTTGGCTTTAGTTTTACCGCTGCAAAAACAGCATTCGTAGGCGACCACCGGGTTCAAAAAATAGCGCATGATTATCGCGGGGCCCAAGCTGAGGGTAGACGCTCAAATGCGAATAGCAGAACGGCACCAGCTGATGCCATTATGCCCTATGAAGCGGCGGACCGTGACCAAGAACCTACCAATCGCCCACTGGTACAAGACAGCGGATTTTCGAACAGGCAACAATCAACCAGCTCACAACCGCCAGCGCGCCGCACAGCAACAGGCACATCCCGCATGAAAAGAGCGCGCCTAGGCGCCGGCAAGAGAGCGCTGGTCAGAACCAAGCGCGCTAGGCAGGGTAAAAAAGGAACCACTCACAAGCCAGCCAGAAAAAGCCGCCCACCGCTGAGAACTAGAGGCCGGAAGGCAGCCTTGCGCGGAAATTCAAGGCAGGGCCGCCATAGAATAAGCCCTGCAGCACGGCAAAAAAGAGCAGCCTTGGCTCGCAAGCGCCGCCTTGCACGCCTCCGCAGAGAGCAGTTCAGTCCTAAAAAACCCTAAGCCCGCTGTTCTTCAGCTGTATTTTTGCTAGACTTATGGTACGTTAACAGGCTGCCACACATCGTTAGACCTAATTTTTGTTGTAGAAGATACACTATGATTCTAGATGACACTACTACCCCACCAACCAACCAAGACCCAGCTCAACAAACCATCACAGAACCGGCTACAGGGGCTGCTGATCCAAATTATAAAGATTTGTACCTGCGTACCAACGCTGACTTTCAGAACTTTAAGAAACGCACCGAGCGTGAACGTAGCGAGCTGGCACAGTTACTGCAAGCGGAGGCTATGGAGCAGCTGCTACCCATCGTTGACGACCTAGAGCGCGCTATTGCAGCCGCCACTGCCAACGGCCATAATCAAGCCTGGATAGACGGCTTTTCCCTCATTTTAAAGAATGCTAAAAAGCGCTTGAGTGACAAGGGCGTGGAAGAAATAGCTACTGCTGGCATGTTTGATCCGGCTCTTCACGAGGCACTCATGCATGTTGAAAGCCCAGAACACACAAGCGGGCAGATTGTACAGGTGTTGGAAAAGGGATACACCCTGAAGGGCAAAGTGCTCAAATATGCTCGAGTTAGCGTGGCAAAATAAGGATTGCTATGGGATTTGTAACCAGGTTTGCCGGGAAAAACCGGCGCATGCGCAAGCGCCTCCACTTTAGGCAGCGCTTGGTGCGCAGCCTGCACATCATCCCTAATCTTTTCACGCTGGGCAACGCTTTTTTCGGTTTTTGCTCAATCATTCTAGCCGCCCACGGCAACATTGTGGGAGCTGCTTACTTCATTTTAATGGGCGCGCTGATGGATGGGCTTGACGGCCGCGTCGCTCGCTTTATGAAAATCTCAAGCGATTTTGGCACCCAGCTAGATTCCCTGTGTGACACGGTGACCTTTTGCCTAGCACCGAGCATATTGCTTTACTTCTGGGAACTAAAAAAGCTGGGAGTGCTGGGGGTGGTGATTGCTGGCATGTTCTTGTTGAGCGGCATTCTGCGCCTAGCACGGTTTAACATCACGCATGACGAACAATTTATAATCTCAACGGGGGTCACCACC
>RGUK01000236.1 GCA_010027825.1 bacterium | reverse complement strand
TTTATTGGAGAAATCAAATGAATGAATGGCCTTATGGTGATTACATCTATAAAAGCAATCACCAGGATAAGTTCATAAAGAAGTTCCCCAAAAAGGTACGACCATATCTACATAAAGTTCTAATGTATTTGGAACTTGAATATGGCGTTCATGTAAAACTATTGAGTCCTGCCGCCATAGCCATGACCGATGGTGTTCCTTGGGGCGGCAAAACCGTTCCTGAATCGGCTCGTTTGATTATGGAAGGTTTATGGCAGCAAGGTTACCCCAGACCGGATTTTGAAGAATAAATACTAACTAGAGGACTGCTCAACTTTTAAATGCCCCGTTCGTATAGAAGTTAGTATATCGGGCTTTCATCCCGAAGACGCCGGAGCGTTACCGGCACGGGGTACTTTTATACTTGATTGTGTTTGATTACTTTTTTATACTTGATTGTGTTTGATTACTTTTTTGCAAAGTTCGAAAAACTCCTCTACCAAAAGATCGCCTTTGGCTTGATTTGCTTCTCTGCAAGCAATTTGACAATTATTCAAAGAATCATCTCCCCCTCTAGACCTGGGGACAATGTGATCTAGGTGATAAGACCTGGGTTTATTTAAATTTATAGGTATTCCCGTCAAATAGCATACTGGGTTTTTTCCTATTTTTTCAAGTAAATCTTTTGATGAAAACATAAATTCTCCATATGTTGTGTCTTTGTTTTGAAAAAAACGGGCCATTTTAATTCTCAATCTCTTAATTATTTTTTCATTATCAATTTTGTCTTGTTTTGATAAGTTATAATGTTCATTTGTGGCTTTGTTTACAAGCGAGCAAAAACGATTTATTTTGAACTGTAGAGGATTTATCTTTCTTCTTTTGTTGTTGCGAGCAAGGCTTTTTTCTTTCTGGCCTGCCCCACAATGAAATGAAATAGTTCCCTTTGAACACCCCAAGACATTTTCGATATAATTGTAAGAATGACCTTGACTTCTTAGTTCGATTATTTTATTCTTAAATTCTCCATACATAACACTTGAACTCCCCAAGCATATATAAGCAAAGTTGCCCGATACCAACTAGAACACCAGTTCGGTACTCTGGAGTATGTCATGCTTGTTATAGGTGATGTTCACGGTCATCATGCCGACTATCTCGACTTGATTGATAATGTCGAAACTTCTGTGCAGGTCGGTGATTTTGGACTTAGTTGGGAAATACTAACTAAGGCTAATGTCGATCCAACAAAGCATCGTATCATTGGTGGCAATCATGATAACTACTCTGTGGCTCATACCTTTCCTCATTATCTTGGGGATTTTGGCTTGGTCACTCACGGAGGAGTAACTTTCTTTTTCGTGAGAGGCGAGCGCAGCGTTGACGCCCACCTGCGAACAGAAAACATTAGTTGGTGGCGTAACGAAGAACTTGACATGGCAACGGCATATAACGCTGTTGCGGCATATGAGGCATCTCAGCCTGATATTGTTATAAGTCACGGTTGTCCTGCGGATGTTCTTCCTTTTTTCGTAACCAATCCATCTAAGTATCATCCCAGCAGAACAGCACAGTTGCTCGATGTGATGCTAGAGATTCATCGGCCAAAGTTGTGGCTTTTTGGTCACCACCACACGAGTGAAATTCTTACAGATCGTGGCACAGTATTTCAGTGTCTCAACGAACTAGAAACTGTGAATATCTAATACCAACTAGGAGATCAGGAGGACCACATGAAAGATCACGGTTGGACTAGGTGCAAAGATCAACTGCCCGAACCGGGCCAAATCGTTTATTACTTCGGGCCTTACATCGGCATTGGAATCGGCCGATTTGACCCGACGATACAAACTCAATGCTGTCATGAGGATGAAAATGGCAACATTGTTTACGAAGAAATGTCGCAGAAACTTATCGACATGATCAACCACAACAAGTTCATCAACAATAACTTTGGTGTGGTTGATGCTGATGATGCCCCCTTCTGGCGTGAATACGATGAAAAAGACGCCAAGGGTTGGTGCCCGATTCCTCCCGATTACATCACTCTCGAAGAAAGGTTGGAAAAAGATGCGCAACGATGAAAAGCCCCAGTTTGATCCTGATAGCGACGATGAGTACGACTATCTGAAGGAAAACTGGGTTCTCGGTGACGAACCTATGACCGAAGCCCAACGCCGAGAAAATGAAGCGTGGGATGAAGAGTGTCGCCGCAATAAGTGGTGATACTAACTAGGTGGGTGTTATCTTCACTTCACAGGAGTTTCAAATGGATCTTGCAACCAGCAGCAATCTGAACGAACTGATCCGAAAGACAATCAAGCAAGAATGCGCTCCGGTAGATGTCCGTGCTCGATTTGTCGAGATGCTCGATGATTCATGGGCTGAGAATGATTTCCTCCGGACGTTTCATCTTACAGCCTCGACCGTAATCGAGGAATGTGATCCGACGATGTTTCAGCAGGAACTGCTGAACTTCACGGACTCGTGCGATGATCTTATCGAGATCGACGAAGAGTATTACGACCGTGAGGCGGTAGAGTCTGTCAAGGCCGAACTGATTCAAGAGATCGAAAGCCTCTAATACCAACTAGGAACAAGGTGAGTGAATCACTCACCTTGTTCCTACCTTTATGAAAGGAAGCGATTATGACTTTTGATCGTTGTTGTGAACTTGCCAATGAAGGTGTTCCAGGTGTGCTGATCGACTTTTGCGGCTATGAAGTGCCGCACAGCATCCACCGGCTCACGAAGAAAGTTCTTCGTCGCCTGAAGCGTGATGGCATCGTTGTGGTCAACTATGACGATAGTTTCGGTCGAGTTGCTGCCGAGGAACTTGAGGACATCGCCGGTGCGATTGGACTCACGTTCGCCCATGTGAGGAATCATCAGTTCGTCATCGCTGATGAGGACGGCGGCAAGATCAAGGCCATGGAACTCGAAAGTACCGATCAGGACTTCGAGAACACCTAATACCAACTAGGGGGGAGGTAACACTCCCCCCTAGTTTTTTTCGAAGGAACATCATGAACCTTTATTCCGCCGCCGATTACCACACAACAAAGTCCATGCACACTCTTTCGTGGATTTACGCCCACGGTGAAGCCGAAGATTTCATGCGTCATGATGTGCTTTTGACTCCTTATCCGGTGATTCGCCCGGAACCGGGACTGTATAGTGTCACACTGCACAATCCTCAAGGTAAAGCCAAACAGGCTTTTATGTTCGTTTGGAAATATCAAGTTTCAGATGTCAGGGGGTTGGTTGTGCTTGGTGATGATCTCGAATCGGTGGATCACTGTTGTTCAATATTCAGAAAGGCGTTTGTCACTTTGTTTGATACCAACTAGAGCATTGTTCGATCACCCTCACTAAAAGGAATCAACATGATCAACGAAGCCTTCTTCAGTATCTGCCGGGATGCCAAGCCTGCTGTGAGCGGCTACGTCAGCCTGTATATGAATGTTCCCTAC
>RGUK01000235.1 GCA_010027825.1 bacterium | reverse complement strand
AATCCCGTCAGACGATTGCGCACGAACTGGGGCTTGATTGGGATACGGAATTGACCAATCAACAGGAATATGCCGAGCAGATGGGCTCGGCATCTCCATTGTCGATGCCTGGCGCTGGCCCCATGGGACCGGATGGCCCTGATGGCGGTCCCGATGATGGCGGACCTGACCAAAGGCCGGATGGCGGACCGGATCAAAATGCGCCGGGATTGCGTGAAGAGTTCGTCGAATCCGTAGATGTTGACGACGAGGAGGCAATGCAGGTTTCTGGCGAGTCTGTAGGCGAGGCCGAACGATATTCGCACATCAATTTCACTCCGCCGAAGGCGGCGCGAGATGCGGCGGCAAGAGCATTGGCGGCGCGCAAACGCAAGCCGGCATCAGAACGAGGCATGACTCCAACAGGCATCGCACGCGCTCGAGATTTAGTAGCGGGAAAGAAACTATCGCCGGAGACAATACGGCGGATGATTTCATTTTTTGCGCGCCACGAGGTCGATAAAAAAGGCGAATCATGGGACAGCCAAGGCAAGGGCTGGCAAGCCTGGAATGGATGGGGTGGTGATGCGGGATACGCATTTGCCCGTAAGATTGTCCGTCAGATGGATGCGGCGGACGCGAAGGAGGCGGCCGATCCTGCAATATCGGACAAGATTTCAAAATTGAGGAAGGAAGGCTATCCGCAAAAACAAGCTATAGCAATTGCTCTTTCCATGTCGCGTCGTGGAGAACTAGGTGAAGGCCGATGGGTGAGGATAGGAGCAAAATCAAAAGCGCCGCACAATCGCAAGGAAGGCGATGAGGGAACAAAGCATGGCGGCGTAGCCGTGTATATCGACGATGACGGCACGATTTTAAAAGGCCCGGCGCACATGACGGGCAAGAAGCCAAACGAGATCAAGAAACAGCAACGCATCGGCGCGGAGCCTGTTCCAGCACAGGGAACGATATTCGGGACGCATACGGAGCCGCCGAAATCAGCAAAGGTTGAACCCGCCAAATCAGAACAAGCGCCCGAACCAGCGCCATCAGAGCCCTTCAATCCGCCAATCAAAAGAAAAAAAGCTAAGGCCGAATCAGCAGAAGACAGGCAGATCATGGACGATGCCCGATCGATGGGCCTCGATCCTCAAGGCGTATTGGATTTGGCGAGAGAGCAATATGACAAGGCACAAGAACGCCATCAAGCCCTGAACAAACTTCGACGCGATGTCCGTCAGCACTACAAGACTTTGAATGGCGGGAAGGAAATGCCATCGCCTCGATGGGCAGGATGGGAAAAAGGTGACATCACGCAACTGCCCCACTACGACGAACTGATTCAGGCCGTTGCCCATACGGGAAGCGAATATGTCGATTCTGGACTTTTTAACGAAATGGGAACAACTGGAAACGAAGATATCGGCAAGCTACAGGGCAATCTCGACAAGCTGTGGGACTACATACACCCGCGGCGAACGGAAAAAGCGCCATCTAAGGCCGATATCTACGCCAAGGCATTAGACGACGCCAAGGAAATGCCCGACATGCAGGCGACCGGAGAACTTGCGCCCGAAGACCCGTTTGGTGGGTTCATCCCAAGCGATGCGGACGAATACGCTGGTCGCGATTGGGCGGACGAAGAAGGTGACGCTACCGAAGCACCCGCCGCTACGGCATCCGCCAGCGCTCCAGACCCCTGGGATATGCCAGAGCCGGCCAAAGTGCCGGAACCCAAAACGCCAAACGAAGATGATATGTGGAATCAGATTTTCACCGACACAGAACCGCAAGGGCAGGAAGTCGTCGATTATGACCCAGAGCGTGGGGCTATTTATAAGAAAAAAACAGCGGCAGAAGCGCCCAAGCAAGAACCGGCGCAAGGGCCGGCGCAAGAACCTGAACGAGTAGACAAGGGTCCAGAAATAAAACAAAAAATCAAGGAAATTAACGGAGCCGTTAAGCAGATTTTAAAAAACAAAAAGCCCAAAACGGCGAACGAATTAATGAACGCATTAAGCCAGCACTATACTATTTACGGGCCTGTTATATCACCAGAAATTGAGCAGGCGCGTTGCGGGCCTGTTATATCACCAGAAATTGAGCAGGCGCGTTGGGCAATCGCACATCACATGGCAAGCGGGCGCGTGTCTGGTGGCGTTGAAATGGCGTTTAGAAAATTATCAGCCGAGGATGGTGCCAAACTAGTGGCAAAGGCTGCTACTTTGGAGTATGGAAAGCAGGCAGATGTTTTAAAAGAATTGGAACCCGAAGCGCCCGCGGCGAAACCAGAGGAACAGCCGAAAGCGGAAACCGGGCGGCAGGAATTTGACACAGCTCGCGCAATACGATCGGCAGCGCACAACACGCGCAACCCAGAAGGTTTTGCGCACATGCTCAAGGCTCAGCACGATCAGAAAATGCAAGCGGCAAACGATGAGATGCAAAAATATGCAACGCCGGCAAACGCTGAAGAAATTAAACAGGCATTGAAAGATTATGAGGCCGGCGTTCTCCAACGGACTTACGCTTGGTTGGATGCTAGAGGGAGAACAGCATCAGCGCATATTGCCGGGCCAAGCGGATTCGATCACGGTCGAAATCGTAAAAAACTAGACGCAGAAACGACCAAAATGCAGGAACTCACCGACTATCAGGAAAAAACCTTAAAGGCTATGCGAGACAAGTTTGGCGCTTCGGAAAGAGAAAAAAGAAAAGCGGCCCAAGCGCAGGCCGAAACGATGATGGTTGATTTTTTGCGTGACACTTTAAAACCTGGCGACATGGTTCATGTAGGCGGAGCAAATCCTGTTCAAATCAAGAGGATTAGTAAAAAAAGCATTACCACGACAACTGGAACCAGCTATCCGATCAAATCCGCTCACCCGGCAGATGAAAACGGAAACCCGGTATCTGCTGCCGATGTTATGCAAAAGTTTAAGAAATGGCGTGACGCTCAAAACGCGCCACCTGAACAAACGCCGGCCGAGGCGTCAAAGCAGGCGCAGCCGGAAGCGCCGGCAGCGCCAGCGGCGAAATCGGAAGAGCAGCCGAAAGCGGAAACGCCAAAATCCGCAAAATCGTCCCGGGAAATGAAATCCGTTGGACGATCTAAAAGTGGCGAGGCCATACGATTTTCCAAACCTATCGTAGGGCCATCGGGTGCAAAATTAGACGCGTATGAATGGCAGTGGACGATGGGAGAAAAATATAGCGCGCGCGAAGAGGGCATGGTTGCCGCCAAAATATCGGATTGGGATAAATCCGAGGCGTCAAGCGAAACTGGCAAGCAAGTCGTTCATCAATTCAGCGTAACCGATGCTGATGGGGCAAGTCATCTGGTCAGCCTAGAGGGCGCAGCCAGAATGCTTGGATTTAGTCCGGCCAAAACCAAAGAATTTAAAAATGTCGCAAGTGCAGTCAAGACATTGGCGAAGAATCAAATGATTCACTCGGCACTTACGCAGGAATTGAACTATTTATCAAAGCTACGAAGCGAGG
>RGUK01000234.1 GCA_010027825.1 bacterium | reverse complement strand
TGGCTCTCACCCAATGACGCCATGGGGTAAGGGTTGTAAGGGCACTCGCACACGCCGCAAGAAGAGCACCGCAATTTTGAAGCGTAGAAAGTAACTAAGGAAGAACTATGTCACGATCTTTAAAAAAGGGTCCCTACGTTGATCCTAGACTTGCGGAAAAAATTGACAAGGTGAAATCTTCCGGCAAGCGCGAAGTAATCAAAACCTATAAACGAGCCAGCATGATTACGCCTGAATTCGTTGGGCTGAACTTTGCTGTGCATGATGGACGTAAATTTGTGGCTGTCTTTGTAACCGAAAACATGGTTGGCCATAAACTTGGTGAATTTGCGCCTACCAGAACGTTTAGAGCACATAGTGGCCAGCGCAAAGCTGATGCAAAAGCTGGTGCTTAGTGAATTAAGTCGTTAAATAAGCACTTTACCGGTACACGGACGAGTGTTTTTTTAGTATAATGTAAGGCAAATAACCAGGTTTTTATCATGTTAGCAAGAGCGATCAGTAAGTACATTCGAATTTCCCCGTACAAACTGCGCCCCTACGCTGATGTAATCAGAGGCACCTCTGTAGACAAGGCGTATGCGTGGTTGAAGACGTGTGGTGTGAAGCGTGCAGAGCCGCTGCTCAAAACGTTGGCATCGGCATATGCTAATGCTCAGGTCAAGAATCCTGAAGTCGACTCGATGGCGAAGTTGACGGTCAAAGAGGTTCGGATTGACCAGGGTCCAATAGTGAAATACTTTAAACCGGCAGCAATGGGCCGTGCAGCGCCTCAGCGCAAGCGCATGAGTCACATCACTGTCGTTGTTGACAAAGTACAATAATAGACCAAGAAACGTTTTTGAGGTTCCTGTGGGACAAAAAGTACACCCGGTAGGGTTTAGATTAGGAATATACGAAGACTGGCAGGGCCATTGGTTCGCCAAGAAGAATTACGGCAAAGAAGTGCTTGAAGACTTCAGAATCAGAAAATTTCTGAGCGACAGGCTTAATATTTCCGATATCGCTCGCATTGTTATTGACAAGGCAGTTGATAGCGTTCGCGTTACAATTCATGCCGTTCGCCCTGGTATGATCATTGGCAAAAAAGGCCAAGGCATCGAACAGATGAAGGCAGAGCTGAGCAACGGTCTCAAAAAGAGCGTGGAAATCTCCGTTCAGGAAGTTAAGAACCCTGAAATCAACGCCCGTCTTGTTGCTGAGAGCATCGCAGACCAGCTTGAAAAGCGTGTCAGCTTCAAGCGTCTGATGAAAAAGGCTGGACAAGCGGCGATGAAGAGCGGCGCAAAAGGGATCAAGATTTGTATCTCTGGGCGCATCGGCGGTGCTGAAATTGCTCGTATCGAGTGGCTGCGTTTAGGCTCTGTTCCATTGCATACCTTGCGTGCGAACGTTGATTATGCGCTGGCGGAAGCACTGACGACGTACGGCTTGATTGGCATTAAGGTATGGATTTGCAAGGGCGAGTATCCCCTTGGTATAACCTCAGCAAAGGGTTAACATCATGTTGATGCCAAAAAAGACCAAATATAGAAAAGTGCAAAAAGGCCGCGTTGCTGGCATGAGCAAGGGCGCAAGAAACGTTCAGTTCGGCGATTTTGGGTTGATGGCTGTGGAGGGTGCTCGTATTAGTGCTCGCCAGATCGAAGCAGTGCGTGTAGCTGTTAACCGTCGTCTGAAGAAGGTTGGCAAGGCGTTTCTTCGTATGTTTCCTGACATCCCAGTCAGCAAAAAGCCTGCTGAAACCCGAATGGGTAAAGGTAAAGGTAACCCAGAGTTTTGGGTTGCTCGCGTAAAGCGTGGACGCGTCATCATTGAAATTGGTGGTGGGGTTACACGTGATGAAGCAAAGCTCATCTTAGAGCAAGCAGCTTACAAGCTGCCTATTAAAACCAAGTTTGTGGAAAAACAAACCGGCAACGTTGAGCAAGCTCCAGTAAGTTAAAACAGGTGCAGTTATGGAAAAGATGAACGAACTTAAAAACTTAGATGTGTCTGCGCTTGAGCAAAAGGCGAAAGCTCTTAAGCAAGAGCTTTTTAACCTCAAGCTCAGCAAGCTCACCGGGCAAGTCAAGGACACCTCTCAATATAAAAAACTGCGCGTTGCTGTGGCACAGACGTTGACTGTGTTGAAGGATAAGCAGGAAGCTGCACCTTCAAGCAAGTCTCATGCTTAAAAGTAGGTAACAGACAATGGTTACAGAAAAAAATACTGTAAAAAATGACAAAGCCGGTGCACGCGTCCTTGTGGGCGAGGTGGTCTCTGATAAAATGGAGAAAACGGTAGTTGTAAAAGTGGTTGATACGCTTAAACACCCTATCTATGGCAAGGTTATTCGTCGTCACAAGAAATTCAAAGTGCATGACGAAAATGGTGCTGCTAAGATGGGCGATCGCGTTGAGATCGCTGAGTGTCGTCCGCTGTCAAAAACCAAGCATATGACGCTTGTGCGTGTTCTTTCTCACTAAGGAGTCTACATGGTACAAGAACGTACGATGCTTGAAGTTGCAGACAACTCGGGCGCAAAAAAAGTTCAAGTTATTCGCGTAAACGGCAGCACAGGTAAGCGCTATGCTTACTTGGGTGACATCGTAAAAGTGGCGGTAAAGCGTGCCATTCCTGGCGGCCTGGTCAAGAAAAGCGATGTATGTAACGCTGTCATTGTAAGAACGAGAAAAGAGGAGATTCGACGTCAGGACGGATCTTACATTCGCTTCGATGATAATGCAGCCGTGTTGCTAGACAAAGAAAATCAGCCTGTTGGCTCACGTATTTTTGGTCCTGTGGCTCGCGAATTGAAAACAGTAGGCCAATCTAAAATTATTTCTCTAGCACCAGAAGTGCTGTAGTGCCAAAGGATTACGCTTATGCTAGCGCGTGTTAAAAAGAATGATACGGTTGTTGTGTTATCTGGTAGCGATAAGGGCAAGCAAGGTACTGTGCTTGCAGTTTACCCTCAAGACGGTGCGGTTCTAGTCAAGGATGTTTCCGTTGTAACGCGCCACGTCAAACCAACACGACAAGGCCAAAAAGGTGGGATTGTCAAACAAGAACGTCCAGTTCCCCTTGCAAAGGTTATGCCGGTTTGCGCTGCTTGTAAAAAAGCTTGCAGAATTCAAGCTAAGACGCTTGAGACAGGCAAAAAAGTGCGCATTTGTAATCGTTGCAAAGAGACGTTCTAAACGTGGTAGGTACAAATACAATGAAATCTCGTTTGGAAGAACTTTACAAGACTAAAATCCACGCCGAGCTGCATAAGGAGCTGGCGTTGGAAAATATTATGCAGGTTCCTGCGATTTCCAAAATCGTCCTTAACGTTGGCGTTAAAGATGCTGTGCAGGATTCTAAAGCAGTCAATGGCGTCAAGGAAATTCTTGACCAAATTGCTGGCCAATCTTCAACCAAGACGCTGGCAAAAAAATCTATCGCAGGCTTCAAGTTACGCCAAGGAATGCCTATCGGTGTTATGGTTACCTTGCG
>RGUK01000233.1 GCA_010027825.1 bacterium | reverse complement strand
GCGTTGAGTTTTATCTTTTGGGCGACGATTACACTTGGGACACGGACTTCATTTCGTTTCCTAAAAAGTTGTATGCCCGATACTTGAAGGATAGTAATCCTAGTCCGATTTTGGATTGGGTTTACGCTAACGTAAAGTTTCGCAAGAACATTTGTATGGTTGGCATTTATAACGACGAGTCTGTTGACATGGAGGAAGATGATGCCGAAGTTTAAAGTACACGCTCAACGCACACAGGTGCAGTCTCAAGTGTTTTATGTTACAGCGGCTAGTCGAGAGGAACTTGAGAAGAAACTTCAAGATGTTAGTTTTGATGAGATGGATAACGTGTTTGATGAAGGGGAAGTAGACTCGATTGATTACGAGGTTATAGAGACTTCTCCTTGTAAAAGTGGCCCGTCTACCTTTGCTAGCGACGAGTTGCAAGAACAGTTGGATAATGTTTGATACCAACTAGCGACCCAGGAGGTTTCTATGAAAATCATTTCTAACGACTTGTATTGTCAAATTGAGCGGTGGGACGATCCGGGCGATTACCCGAATGGCTTGGCTGCGGGTCCGCTGCCGAGTTATTCCTATTGTGAATTTGGTGGCGAGTTTGTTTTTGAAACTGAAAATGACGAGGAACTGAAAGAACTTGATAATGTTGATGATTGGATTGGCGATTGGGTGAGAGATCAGTGTGATATTGGCGGTCATATTTATCCTTCGTACCGTTGTGAGGTTGAGGGTAATCGTTGTGTGGTGACGATTACCGAAGCCGAAGTTGAAGAGTACGATCCGGCTGACGATTATTGATACCAACTAAGAACTTGGAGAAAAACAATGAAGACTTTTAACAAAGACTATAAGGCTCGCAACCAAATCATTTTTGGTGACAACAATACGGATAATTGGCCGGGTGGCGTTAGGCGAATCGAGTCGCTCAGTCTTAAGCAACTGAATGATTTGATTCAAAATGACTTTATTGATCTTGAAGATTGCCAGAATTGCTCTCCTACTGTCGAGGCTTTTCTAGACTTCATGAAAAAGTATCCGAAGGTTGAGGCCCACGGTTACGCCGTGAGTCACACCCGAGATGATTATCGTGTAAGTCTTGAAGGTTTGGCTTTTGCTGGCGATGTGAACAAGCAAATGCTTCTTGATTTTGTACACCTGTGTCGTGATGCTGACGAGTTTGTTGCCGATGATAACGAACTGTACGCTTGGTGGGACTGATACCAACTAAGGGCGTGGAGGTGCTACATGAATGACTTTAGAACAGATCATCTTTCTGGCGAAGCCTTGAAGATTGCAAGTGCAATTTCAGAAATGATCAAGAATGATAAGGGTGAAGATCCCCATGGTGGCGGATGTACTGCTTTTTATACACCAGAGCATTGGCGAGAGCGTGGTGAAAAATATGGCAAAGACAGCGTGTTGATTCTGTGTCACGATGGCGGTGACTTGGCTCTTTATTGCAATCTTGACTATGCCTACTATCGTGGCCAGGAGCGCATCAATAGTTGTTTGAAGAATCTTGGTTATTATGTTGAGGCTTGTACTTGTTGGTACAGTGCTGTTTATCCTCTTTAATTAATACGAACTAGTAAGTCACTCAATTATTAGGAGAATAAAAAATGGGAATGGGTAGTTTTGCTTGCGATAGTTACGTCATCAGTTACGACAATCTCAAGAAGTTGTGTCCCAAGGAAGTCGAGGCCATCGAGACTGCCAAGTATTGGGAATTTGTTGGCTGGGGTCCGCTTGCCAACGGCATGAGTTACAACGACACCCAGACTATTGGCGAAGGCGTCTTTGATAGCGAGGAAGAACTGAGTGATGCTCAGGTTGTGAAGGTTTGCAAGGGTTTCGAGAAGTTGGCAAAAGCATTGTGTGCCGCCTTCAAGAAACGTACTGGCGGTCTGGAGTTGTTTTTCGATCATTATAACGAAGATGAAGGTGATCGGTACGATAGCGTGGAACACAAGGATGGGTGTGTGTTCTGCGTTGGCAATATGGTGCAGTTGACTCCTGCTGGCAAGAAGTTCCAGAAGGTTGTTGAGAAGCGTCGTTGGGTTCAGTTTGGTTAAAGGGAAAAACATGAACTATCATCGTGAAGAAGAATCCCCGGAGCGGGTTAGTTATTACGACGAAAAGTGGAATACTCGTGACGGAGAAATCGTTGAACGTAACGGGTATTTGATACTAGTTAGAGATTCGGAAACTGGGCAGGAACTTTGGAAGTGCAATTTTGAAATTGCTTAATCACAAAGGCAAACAATGGAACGTAAACAACTAACTGCTGGTCAGAAGTATCGGGTGATGAAGGCTGGTGCTTTTCTTCAATACGAGATCCCGCATTACGGTTACTCAGAGTTTCGCTCTGTCAAACTGTCTGAGGGTGATGTGATTGAGTATGTTCGCAACGCTTATGGTGGTGGTAGTGACGATGTGAACTACGACTACTTTTTGAGCGGCGACAAGCGAGGCAAGTTCTGGCCCAATAACTGGGGAGTTTGTGACGCCAGTTATCTTGAGCCTGTCTGATACCAACTAGGGGGCAACTGTTAAGTAACGCTTAACAGTTGCCCCCTAAGTGCTAAAACTGGCACTTATCTCAAATAAATCGCTTTTAAGTGACGTTTTTGGCATTTAAGTACAAGGAGAAAATCATGGGACTTGATCAGTACGCATTTGCTCGTCGTGGTGAGCCGGTCGAGAAGGACGGTCAACTCGAATATCCCGACAAGGTGGAGCTTGCCTATTGGCGTAAGCACCCGAACCTTCAGGGCTGGATGGAGAATTTGTACCGGGAGAATGGTGGTACTGAGGAGTTCAATTGTCAGGAAGTTGAACTGACTCTTGAGGATCTGGATTCTCTCGAAGCGGCCATCACTGGTACGGAACTGCCGGAAACCTGTGGGTTTTTCTTTGGCGAGAACAGCGATGATTACTACAAGGACAAGGACTTGCAGTTCATCGAGGAGGCCCGTCAGTACATTAATGATGGATACACGGTCGTTTACTATAGCTGGTGGTGAAAAAACATGGCAATTCATATTGAAGTTTTAAAAGATTTTATTGATGAAGCTTTTCGCTACGACTCAAACTGTAAATTCTGGGTCGTCGAAGATAATGGATATTTTTTAGTATCCAATCGGGGACATTTGATGGATCTTGGAGAACCATTTGAAGAAAATGGTGATACCAACTAGCACATCAGGAGGACCAAACATGAAACTTGGATCTGAAACTGGTAGTCTGATGAATCATGTCATGACTGGTAGCAACCAGCGTGAGCCGAAGGTTGGTGATGGTGCCACGATCTGCATGTGGACTGATCGACATGCGGGTACGATCATCAAGGTGACTCGTTGCACGGTTACTGTGCAGGAGGACAAGGCGATCAGGACGGACACGAATGGCATGAGCGAGTCGCAGACTTACTCATACGAGCCTGATCCGAATGGTGCTACTTATGTGTTCCGTAAGACCAAGAACGGTTGGAAGT
>RGUK01000232.1 GCA_010027825.1 bacterium | reverse complement strand
GCCAGATGCGGCTTATGCTTTTCGACAAGCCGACGCATGCGATCGACAAACCGCTCCCCTGTCGACGTGCAGTCACGCACAATCACGATATTTTCCTTAACTTGTTGGAGCTCGTCTGCGGTGAGGTTTAATGCCTTCAAAATGCCCTGCAACGCCTCCGCCACGTCGCCTTCATCGTTCTCAGCCTGCACGATCAACGATTTCAACGGCTTGCCGTGTGGGGATATGCCAAAAAGGTCACGGCCGCACGCCCAGGTAATAGCCGCTTGTAAGCACAGCACGCTCTTACCAAGCCCACTGCTGCCAACCCACAAGGCGGATCCGCCACGGCAAATCCATCGCTTGCCTAGCAGTTGCGTCGGATCTGAGTCCTCCTTAAAATTGACCAAGTCCTCCCACTTGTACGGCTCTGGAATATCACCGTAGATCGTGCGCTCCTGCCATTCGATATAGGTCAGGGTAGGAGCGCCACACTCGACCAACTCTTGCTGCTGTCCAGTGGCCGTACGCATAGCACCCGGCAACCTGGACAACCGCCCGGCGTCCTTGTTGGCAGGATCCAGCTTGGTGTGTTCTAGGTGCTTGTAAATAAACGCCACCCTCTCGGCAAACTCCTTGGCGTTGGCTGCCCGCACATCAACAAAAGCATGCAGGCTACGTGAACCGCTTTTAATGATAGCTGATGTAGGCAGGCCGCTGCGCTTAATGATCGCCCACTGTTCCTGCAACGTGCTTTCGTCAAACTCGATTAGACAGTGCCGGTATTTCGTGACGTGCTCTGCAGCTCGTCCGTTCCCATTATTAGCGTTAATTGACACATACACGCCGACGGCCGATCCTTGCCATTCCTTCAACCCGTCACCCTTGAAGATTTCCAGCCACTCCTCTCGGCTTCTCGTTTCACCGCTACCGTCCGGCCGCTCGCGCTCGCCGTCCTTAATTGATCGGCAGATATTGATCTGATCGCCTACGTCGAAACAGGTAGTCAGGAACTTATCTACGGGCCCGCTCTCCACGCTGATCGGCATGGGCGGCACCGGCAAATCCTCACGCACGATCGCACCATTCTGATAGCCATACTTGGCTTTCGGCCTCCACGCTTCCCTGGCTGGCTTCGTGTAGGCTGACTTGACGGCCGCCACTGCCTCCTTCTGCGTCAGGCCAAACTTAGCGCCCCAGATCTCGGCCTCCGTTTCAGCATCAAACTGCGACAAGCCTTGGTCGCGGAATTGCAGCGCCATCTTAAACAGCTCCGTGTTCCGATGCCCCTCCGGCGCGCCGTTGTGGTAAATGGCTTCTGTTGCTGGCGGCAGTGCGATCATTTTTTTGCCTCCATCGCCTTCGCCTTGTGCTCCTCGGCTCGCTTCAGCATCTCCCTGCAGATCGTGATCGCCAGATCCAGCCGAGTGCGAACGGCCTGATACTGCTCTTTGAGCAAATTCTTTTTCGCACGCTCAAGGATTTCGAGGTGCCAGGTTAAACGCTTTACGCTCACCACTGCCCCATTCCCCAACGGTGGCGATTGGCGCGGGCCTCTCGCACACAGTCGGCGTACTGCTCCGGCGTGTAAGTACCGATGACGCGGGCGGAGAACATAATAAGGAGCTGCTTAAATGTCATAGATTTGCCCTTCACAAGAATCATCTTCTCGCGTCTCGGCTTTGGTTTCTTCGTTTGCTAGATCTTCTTGCACTTCTTCTGTTCCGCAGTTACACACCTCAGAATCAATGTGGATATAGCAATTCAGAGCATGGCCGGGGTAACGCCTTAACTTTTCTGATTCAACCTTTAACTCAGCCAAAATGTGTTTGCTAAATTTCACAGCACCGCCTTTGGCAGCGGCCCCGCCAGTTTGTAGTGGTATTTGCTGGCGTCGTATTCCAGTGGATAGCCAAAAAAGTCGCGCAGCAGATCGATGTCCCGCTGGATGATCTTGTAAGAACACTCCAACTCGACGCCCAACTGGGCACAGCTAGGCAGGGTCAAATCTCGGCGTAACTTGCCAGCTATCACGCCCAGGCGGCGGAACGTCGGCCGCGTATCGCCCAGGCCCATCGCACGCTGGCTTTTCGATGCGAACGTGGCGGCCTTTGTGCTCACTTGCTGATCTCCACCATCGCTACCTTCGGCAGCCTCATCGCGTTGAACTGCTTTTCACTGGCGGCAAACACGTCGATCACCGGCAACTTTCCACCGCTGGCCTTTTTGCTTTTAACAGCAGTACCAGTATCCACGGCCACCCATTCACGCTTACCGCCCATTACGCGGATTTTTGACCACAGCGGAATGATGTCTGGATCCACGGCGCAGTGACGACCAGCACGTAATCTGGTGCCAGTGCTCGACTGATAGCGACTGCTCCACTCGTCCTCGCCCGGCCAATAGCCAGTGATGCGAACTTTGATCTTTTTCACGTCGATCTTTTTTGCGTCCGGCCGCATGTCGATCATCACGTTCGACGCCTGCGTGGCTGGGAACCCAAAGAACGCCAGAAACGTCAGCACCACGTTGCAAAGCGCTCTCATAGCCCTGCCCTTATGCGATCGATCAGATCGTTCTCACGGCCTTCCGCAGCCGCCAGCGCAGCCTTTGCCTCCGCCAGCTCACGAGCCAGCGAGCGCACGCGGTTCAGCAACTGTTCGTGGGTGGATTGTTCGGGTAAGATCTCAATCACAGCGCACCTCCCGCGGGTCGTACTTCTTCAGCCAGCGCCACACCTTGCAGATGGACGTGAACGCCTCAAACGCCTGGGCAACTTGCTCGGCGGTGTAGCGGATGTCCTGCAACTGGCCGGTGACTGGATCAATCAGTACGTTCCGGCATGCCATGCCTTCGTCCGTAAAGGCGTACGCGTAGGCGGACAGTTGGAGCAGATCGGTTTCATACCCGGTGGCTTTTGAGACGCCTTTTGCATCCGTCTTGAATTTGCGGGTCTTAAAATCGACCACCTCGATCTTGCCGTGGATGTCGGCAATTAGATCGACTCGGCCTGCGTAACCTTCAGCCTCATTCACTAGCACGGACTCACTGGCGTGAACTTTAGTTACGCAACACTCCCGCCATTCCTTTAGGCCCGCATAGTGCTCCTCGTAGCCTTTGACTAGGTCGCCTGGCTCCTCGCCGTTAATTATCATTTCAGCCAAGGAATGAATGTGAGTCCCGCGAAGTGCGGCCGCCTCAACTTCCTTTCTGCTGTCTAGTACCACTCGCTTGGCAAAGTCGCTGTCGGCCTCCCCGTCGTTCCGTGGTAGCGATAGGGCGGATAGAATCGCCTGTTCCTCCTTCCAATTCATCAGCCCCTGCTTGCTCGGGCCAGCCGCCCCGAGAATGGTGGTCACGGACGGAAACGCCCCTACCTTACGGGCGGATCGCAAGTCACCGTGGCACGACTCACCCGATGCCAGGTAATAGTGCGACGACTCCGTCTTTGCCGTAGCAATTAACGCAGCCATTACTGCCAGTCCTTCAGCAGTCGCATGGTCATTAGGGCCAGCACGACTGCGGTGGT
>RGUK01000231.1 GCA_010027825.1 bacterium | reverse complement strand
CATCTCGGAATCGGTCGTTACGACCAACGAGCTGGCCCCGGTTGTCGGACAAACCGGCGCCGTGGTCACCGTGTTCCAAAAATACGCCCGCGCCGAGGGCAGCACCGAAACCGTCGTGTCCACGTCCGCCTCGCTCCCGTCCCTTTACACCGGATCCATGGGCACCAGCGCCCGTACCACGGGCTTTGAGTATCGCGAAAGCCCGGTCGAGCCGGCCCGGCTGACGACCAACACCACTCAGCTGACAACCATCTCCTAGCATGGCCTTTTCCTCCAACATCACCGGCCTGGCGCTCACCAGCGTGGCCATCAGCGGCAGCGTGGATACCGCCATGGTGGAATCGGGCAGCTCCAACACCGTCCCCGTGGTGGCCGAAGCATACAACAAAAAGCTCGATATCAGCGTGGAGGGGATCGATGACGGCTCTACGCGGCCTACGGCCTGCTAGCTGGGATCCGCCATGGCGCTGGATCTAAAATTTGCCGAAAGCGTTCTAAACTTAAACCATCGGGTTTTGGGCAAACGTCTGAAGCCATTTTCTCTTTGGCATGCGCTTTTGTTGGAAGCAATCGGCTCTCCAATCTGGCTTGGAAAAGGAACTCTTACGCTCCCGGATTTGCATGCGGCCGTCGCCATTTGCTCCAACGAGTGGCCCGTCTTTAATCTGCGGGCAGGATTTTTCACCGTGCTGAGAAACTCCTGCATCAGTCCCAGCCGCCTGCAAATCGAGGGGAAAAAGCTGGTGGCCTATTTTAACGACTACAACGCCGTCCCCATGCTCTGGACGGAGGAGAAGAAGGATTCCAAGGACAGGCCAAAGTGTCCCCTTCCACTCTCCCTGGATCTGGTGGCCTGGCTGGTGCGGCATGGCTTTGGCGAGGCCCGCAGCTGGAACATGCCGATCGGTCTGGCCCATTGGTACTACATCGCATGCGCCCGGCAACGCGGGGGCGAGATTGATCTCGTCAGCCCGGAGGAGCAGGCCGTCATCGAACAGGTGAAAGCCAGAAAAAATGCAGCCGCTGGTTAAATTCACCGTGGATGACCGGGATTTTCGGTTTGCCCTTCGTAGGCTGGCGGACGCCACCAAGAGGGATATTGGAGACGTGGTGCGCCAGCAGGCTCGCCTTATTGCAGTTAATTTAGCGTATCAAACCCAGCCCTTTGGGGATGCCTCCGGAAAGGCCAGGGGTCAAAGCCGGGTGCGTAGAGATATCAGCCACGTGTATCGAGGAGCGATACTCTGCAAAGACTAAATCTTTCCGGTTACTCCAAGGACATCACAATTGGGGTTTTTGATAACGGCACGCGTCACAAGCAGGCGAGAACAGGTGGCCGGAAACAGGTGAGCAACCGCCGAAGGATCGATTTTGTCGTGACCAACCAGGGATCATTGAATCAGTACCTGAAAAAAATCCAGCAGCGGGTGGGGACGGCCAAGGGCGGATGGGCTGCGTGCGCCAAGGTCATCGGGGGCACCCGTGGGATTCCCGGATGGGTCACCCGGCAAACAAACCGGCTGGCCGGAGGTAGCGTGGTGGATAACACCCGGAACACCCGCAACCCCTTCGTCTCCATGACTAACAGCGTGCCATGGATCGACAAGTGCCTGAATGATGGGCAGATGCAACGCGCCTTTGACATACAGAAAGAAAAGATGCTTTCTTATATTGACCGGGTCATCCGATCCGCCGGCAAGAGGGCCGGTTTCCGTCCGTGAGCACGCTGACCGCCAAGGTGGCGGTGGACGGATCCGCCTTTGAGACCGGGCTGGCCCGTCTGCAAAACTCCGCTTCCAGGTTCAAGAATGAGCTGATGGCCGGCTTGGCCGGGGCATTTGGCCTCGAAAGGCTCGCCGCGGGGTTTGAAAACGAAACCCTGGCCAAAGCCATGCAGTTCATGGAAATCAGCGCTCAGAAGGCGTTTAACGGGACCGGCGATGAGGCTGCCAAGCTGCGCGAGGAGTTCGGAAAAATCGGAATTAGCGGCAACGATCTGGTGAAAATGACTCCCACGGAAAAAATGCTTCGTTTCGCCCAAGCCCTGCATGAGGGGGCGCTGGCCGGGCAGGATTTCGCCATGGCCAGGGAGCTCATGTCCAGGGCGGGACCTGGAATGCTTACGTTTTTACAGCAAGGAGCGGAAAACATCCGCGAAGAAGCGGACAGCATGCGCGCATTTGCCTCGGAAACAGCCGGAGTTCTTAAGGGTGTCGAAGACGAATTTTTGAGAATCAAAAATCTTTTTTCTAACACTTTCGGGGAAATCGGAGCCGCCATCCTTCCTCCCATTTTGCGCGTGTTTGCCCAGATTCGTGGGGCTGCTTATGAAATGGGTCAGCAGATTTATGAGGCTATCCATGGCAACTTTAAAGCACTTGGTTTTCAGCAAATCTTTAATGCCGCTGTCGATGCTGGAACGGAATTTGATAAGAGCATGTCGATTGCGGCCAAGGTTGCGGGTCGCGTTATGCCTCCGGAAGATGGAAGTGTTCCCGTTGTAAAAACAAAAGACAAGATGGAAATCCTTGCCGACTCACTTCAGAAAGTTGGAGGAGGCGGGCGCTTTGCCCAGATTGGCGGCTCTGATTACACAAAAGATATATATGGCGGACTGGCTAGTGGAAAATTCAGGGTTAAGGCTGAAATAGTTGACGGAATCTCAGGATTTGGCGCCACCCAGGGAGCTCAATAACCATGCCCTACTACGAACAACCCGGCCGCACGACGACCACCGACGCCAACGGGAAGCAGATCCTTACTGTAACATTTGTGGGAGACCAGGAGGCATCGCCTCCCGACGACGTGCGCGGCACGCAAAAATCAAAATCCGTCGTCAAGGATGTGGCCGGTCAGATCCGCACAACCTACACATTCGAGGTGGACGATCCGACCAATCCGTCCCGCCCCATTTCCGGCGTGACCGTGGAATACGTTGCATCCGTTCGCACCGTCCCCATTGAGGCTCATCCCAATTTCAAGGAGCCATACCTTACCCCGGAAGATCTTAAAAAAATCAAGGATGCCGTGCAGGTTCCAGATCGTTCTCCGGATTTTGAGGACACATCGGACAAAAAAAGAGCTATCTCCCTTTACGGCTACCTCATTGCCGGGGTCACCAGCTACTACGAGCCGGCCCTGATCGTGCGGAAAAGCTATGTGGCGGCGTCCCCGCCTCCTTCCAAAATCATCGGGAAAATTTTAGATCCCGGCGTTCCGGTACCCGGCCGTACGCCAAAAACAAACTTTCTTCTTATATCCATCAACGCCAGAGGGCAGCCCGGCAATTATCAGGTGACAGAGGAATACGAAATGTCCGGCCCCAGCGGGTGGGACTCATATCTGTACGGATAGTCATTTGACACACCGATTTACTCGTCTCTGGGACACCTAAAACCATGCCAAGATTAAAAAAGATCACCCTGGACGCGACCAACTGCACGGTCATTGAAAGCGTGGATGTCCCACGCATTGCCAGAAAACCGATCTTTTACGCCAATGAAACGGTG
>RGUK01000024.1 GCA_010027825.1 bacterium | reverse complement strand
GGCGATAAAACATCTTTCGGCGTGCCTCGCCCGGCTTCTTCGGGCGGGATGAATATCGTCGGCGGCATTCAGCCGATCACTAGCGGCGCCGGCAAGCCTGCTGGTAACCCCGGTTTTAGCCATAAGGGGGTCGGTGTGCCTCCAACCCCAACGGGGCAGCAACACTACCCAAAAGACCCCACAGCGCCCGCCAGAAACGTTTTAAGGCAGTTAACCGGTCGCGGGGCTGATTCAGCGTGGGGAGCACAAACAGGCGCCGCAAGCGATATGTTTGGCAGTTTGGTCGGCTACGTTACCGGCTACCAAGATTCAGGGAAAATCGTACTCGGTATCGTTAAAGACGGCACCGCAATCGCCAACACGTATTTCGTAAAAGTCACCGGCGGCGTAAACCCGATTCCAGCCACGGCGTTATCACATTCCACGGCCGCCGCGCTTGGCGCCACAGAAATAAATACTTATGTGCCCGGCACGTGCGTAGCGGTGCTGCTACAAGACCGCGGCAGTTACGGTTTTATTCTCGGCGCAATACCAAACGCGCTATTCCGCGGCAAAGACGCGTTTCAGGACAATATTTCACAGGCGTCGCGCAATCGCGTCGACGACTGCCACAAAAAGCATTTAAAAGCACCCGTTAGTTCGGGCATTAAAGATTGCAGCAATTGGCGGCCATACGACGCGACGCTTGCTGGAGAGTGGGGCGCCATGTCGTCGACGGGCATCCGCGTTTTTGTTGACGACTTCATGATGCAGGCTGCCGTAAACGAGTTTTGCGGCATTTACGGCTTCTACCACGATAATCTGCTGCGCGTTGCTGGCTACAACATGCAGGTCTGGACAGCCGGCAGTGAGCGCGAATCGTTCATGGATCAGGCCGAGTGCAACGATATACAGGGTTACACGCCATACCCGTGGGAAGGCATGGGCGTTTTGCGCGTCGGCCAGCCTGTTATTGAAGAATACGAGCCCGGCTGCTACCAGTGCTTCGAGCAAAAGCCGTATTACTCGCACTGGGAAAACAAACACGAATTCGCGCAGCCATACCATCGCTCGCAGGTGTTCTTTGGCTATCTTGGCCAAGGCATGCGGCAGATTGTACACGCGCCCCCATACGGTCAAGACCGCTGGACGTACAAGGGAGAAAAGGGCGATTCGGGTGAAAAACCGTATGACTCAAAAATCGAGTCTGGGCGCGGCCTGCAATACAACTGCAAAGGCGGTCCAAGCAAAGATACAGACCATCAGGAAAAGCCTGTTTACGGCTTGAGCGAAGAAAATAAAGCGCTCGACGGTCGGCTATTTATTGCGTCGGCCAAGGGTGTGCATATCTCTAAGCGGATTCTGTTGCCGTTTCCCCAGCGTATCCGTCGCCCAGAAGACGTCAAACAAGGCGACGACGCAGAAAAGAATTACAAGGCAGCCGGTAAGTTTGGTTCTGGTGAAGACCACGAGATCACCGGCACAATCAAAACGACCGATGAGCAGTATCCCAATCTGCAACGCGCCGCAGCATTACTTGACCTACACGGCTATCTGTACAACTACGCCGGTTTACACCCTTTTTACTGGCACGCAAAAGATTACAAGACGTGGGAGCAACAAGACCTCGAATACGCCGACAGCAACCAGAAGATACCAAAGTTTTCTGTGCTTCAAGGTTCGCAAATGTATTTGAAGGAAGAGGAACCGAAGCACTTCTGGATCGACCACCGCTACAACAAACGTGGCGAGCAGAAGTTTTACGAGACAGAATCGTTTATCTCGCTGCTCGATGATGGCGGGATCGTTATTGGCGACGGTTACGGCGGTGAGATTCGCATGACCGGCGGCTGCGTGATTATTTCTGCCCCGGGAGACGTATGGCTGAAGGGTGGTCGAGACGTGCAGGCTTGGGCGGGTAACGACGTCATTCTGCGCGCGAACAAGAGTGCCGAAATATCGTCGACCGAAAAGAACGTACGCATCAAAGCCGAATGCAATGTTCTTGTGCTCGCGGGCAACGACTCGTCTGACCGCGAAGGAAGCCGCGGCAAGACAATAGAGTACGACTTCGAAAAGTGCGGCGACGACGTCAAGTTCGCGGGCGTTGTCCTGCGCGCGCCAAAGTCCAACGTCGTCAGTCTCGCCAAAGATATTTATTTGCGCACAGGCGGCGGTGAAATCGAAGAGGGCGATATCACGCTCGACTCCAGCAAGGGCGATAAAGATATCATTACCAAGTCGAATAACCTGCACAACTTTCTCAAACAGAGCGGCACGGTTTATCACTATTTCGGCGGGCAAAAGGTTGGCGGCGCGACAAAAGCCAACATGTTTTCGGAGCAACTTACGCTCCTATGCTCGGCGACAAGCGTTGGTGGTAGTTTATTTGTGCGCGGCGTGTCGCTATTTGAGAACAGCCTGCTTGTAAAACAGGGTCACATTTTTACAGAACAAGCAAACCGCGGAAAAAATTGCTGCGGCGTAAAGAAACTTGAATACGTTCTGCCCTGCGACGGCGGTTGTCAGGCTGCGGTGCAAAAAGCGTTAGATGAGTTCAAAAGGCTCGCCGAAAAAGAAATACCTGACACTGGAAACCAGATCGACGAGATGTTGAAGACTAAATGGTACGAAGAAAAGAGGGCCGGGAACGATCGCGTCATGACGATCATGGAGTTCTCGTTCCGCAATGACGATCAGTATAAGATTCCCGACTTCTTGCTGTACGAAGACCGCTGGCAACAGATGGCGCGGTTGGGCGGCGAGATTCCCGACCAGTGGACAGAACGCGGCGTTAAAGCCAAGGTCTGCGACAAGACATATCCATTCCCCGGCAAGAAGTGGCTCGAATCTTCGCCGGCATACAAGGAACAGGATTTCAAGATCGTGCAAACGCAGGACGGTTACGTAGACAAAGAGCGCGGCGAAGCGCCCGATCTTGCCGACGAATACAAAAACCCAGAATTTAAACAGCCAAACGCCAAGGTTATCAACGGAAATTACATCATCACCCCGCGCAAATAAGGAAGCGATTATGGAGTTGGTCGAGAACGTTTACGTGTCGGATTTCACCAAGAAAACTCTTGAACAGTTTGGTTGGAAACAGGGTGACGCCATTCCCGCCGATCTGGGTCAACTCATGATTCGGATGAAAGAGGGCCTGCCGGCAACGACCCGTGACGACGTGCTTGTTGATCGCGCGGTAATGACGGAGGAGCAAGTAAACCAAATTACTACGCTGTTGAAAGAAGCGCGCGAACTCGGGCGCAAGAAACAAAAAGAAGCAGAGTTAGAAGAACAGACAAAAAACATGGCGCCAAGCGTCAGTGAAGTATACAAGCAACTCTCCTCAGATGACGGGCCGCAAATCATCGACGATCGCGAAGAGGCCGCGGCGGAGCAATCTGCGGTAGAAGACAATAAAACAGACGAGCAAAAACCTACGGAAGAACCCGTAATCGAACCGCCGCCGCTGCAAGAAATTAAAAACCCGCCAATCGTTATCGCCTACTGTCCGCGATGCGGCTGGGATATGCGGCAAAAGTTCGAAGTCGTCCCCACCGACCGCGATAAAGAAGATTTCATTGCAACGTTGTTGGGTGCCACGCGATTCAAAAAGCGATATGAACTATTCGGAGGCAGATTAGTCGTCACGTTTCGTAGCCTGCTCGCCGAGGAGAACAAACTGATCTACCGCCAATTGGTTCTTGATCAGCAGAAAAATAATGTGGCGACAGAAACCGAGTGGTTCGTTCAAATGATGGATTACCGTCTTGCGTGTTCGCTGGAGACGATAGAAGACAAAAAAGGCAAGGTAATCGCGTCAATTCCGCTGCTAGAAGAAATGCCGGAAGAAAACAATCGCGATGAGCCGTTGGCAACTTCGCTGCCGAAACAACTGAAACTGGTTAATACTCACTTGGCGCAAGAAGCAACACGACGCCTTGTCGGCATGCACCTCCGACAATTTCAGCGTCTTGTGGAAGCACTTGAAGCCATGGCGCTTGAACCAAATTTTTGGACCGGGATCGAATAGCCGCCTACATGGTGCGGGCGGCCGTCTCGGGAGCAATCGATTACTCCCGAGCCGATCCCATGGACAATCGCTGGCGAATTAAACACAGACTGCTGCTTCTTGAGATGCAGCGGCGTGAAAATCAACACGCATTGGAGTACACGCACAAGCATTGGTGCGCGTACTTGTCGCATGGGGGGCTGACGGAGGACAGTTTTGCCAACGTCAAAAAACAGGCCGGAGAAACCTTTGTAGACCTGCAAAACAGTATTTTCCCGTGGCGCGCTCCGGAACCCACCAAAGAACAACCAAAAGAAGAAAGCAGCGAAAAGGCTGATCCAAACAGTAAAATAGACCCAGAAACGCAAAAGTTAATAGAGCGCTTCAAAGTGTGGCGCAGTAACGCGCAAAAAGAATAGAGTAATACATAATGGCCGGCGAAGAATTCCCATTTTTAAACCCGGCGATGTACAACCCGGGTCAATTTGCGTTCGGCAACAACGCCGAGATGTCGCAAGTTATCTCTATGTTTGCTGCGCCGCTTTTGCAGCAAATGGCGGGGCCGGGGCATTTTATGCCCCACATGATGCCCGGGCAGGCACTGTTTGATCAGTTTGCCATGCGCAATTACCAGAACCAGACACGCGCCGCTACTTTTAATCTGGCCGGCGAGCAAGATTCAGAACTGGCCACACGATTATTGGGTATGAGGTCGGTGATGACGGGCGAAAAAGCGACCGATCTTAACCGCGCGCAAGCCTCTAATATAGCCGGCATGCTCAACAACCCAATGGTTAAGTCTTTTATGGGCATGGCTGTTGGCCCAGAAAATCTTGAAGCCATACTGCACGGCTCACGCGGAGACGTACAGAATCTCGGTAACACAATTAATCGCATCGGCTATTTCCGCCGCGACCCGGGCGGCAGCGGCCGCATGGACGCCGAATCTCTTGAAGATTTAACGACCGGCGTGTTCTCGCATTTGTACGAATCTCAGGGCAACATCGACGATTTGGCAAAAACAGCCCGACGTGGCGGCGACAGCGGGCGAAAAGCAATACAACGGCTGCAAGAAGCCGCGCAGATGCAAGATCAAATAGTGGTCGAAGATGCCGACATCGAAAAACGATTGCGGCGAAAAAACGACAGTGAAATAGACGCGTTGTACAAAAAATATGTACAGGGCGGAGAGGCCACAGATGCCGCAACACAAGCAAAAGAACTCACGAAATACAACCGAGCAATTAAAGAATCAGGCGTTCTGTCGAGTCAGGAAGCCAGTATCGGAATGCTGCAAACGCGCGCAGAGCGCATGCCGACAGATGAAATGCACGGCTTCATGGCTGGCCAAGTAAGTCAGTTAGCCGAAAATCTCTTTCAACGCGGTATGCTTCCGCCCAGTGTCGGCGCGTTGTCTGAAAAAGACCGCGTCAGCGCGATTGCCGAAACAAAACTAGACGAAGCGACGATCGACCGGCTCGCGCGCACAATGGCCGAGCGTGACTTGTCAAAAAGCGATACAGAGGCCGGTCGTTTATATCGCGAAGCAAAAACCCCAGAAGAACGCAAAGCCGAAATCGATAAGGTTGTCGGCACATACGCGGCAGACATCAGCAAAAGAAAAGAAACCGCTGACAGTATCGCAGCCGGCAAGGGCGGCGACGTTAAATCTGTGCTTGAGGGCGCCGCTGGAGAAGCACTCTCTGGCAACGTAGACGCAAGCCGCACGGCCTCGAAATTGAAGGCATACACCGACTCACTATCCGCCGTGCGCGATATCTTCGGCGACAACGGCAATCCGAACGCCCCAATGCCCGCGCTCATGGCGGCGCTGGATCAATTAACGCAGGGCGGTATGGGCCAGATGAACCCCGCGAAAATGGCGCAGACATTGCGTTCAATGCAGACGCTGGCGCGTGAAACAGGCACAGGCATGCAGCAACTGGCGCAAATGTCAATTGTCGCGGGCAACATGGGACAGCAGTTAGGCATTGCGCCAAGTATCACGATGCAAAACGTGGCGAACACGCTTGGCATTACAAAATCGGCAATGGACAGCGGTGCGTTTAGCAATAATGTGTTTGGCACGATGAACAAAGAGCAGTTTCAAAATCAAACACTGCAAACGCTGCAAGAAACAGAAGCGTCCGGTAATTCGAAAGCCCTCGCGGCGCTAAATCGAATTTACAAGATGGACCCCAAAAAATTTGCAGGCACCGAACTTGCCGCCGCGATGGAAAAATACAATGACGCAAATTCAGACGGCACCTACACCGACCCGGCAACAGGGAAAAAGAAAAATCTGTACGAACTGATCGGCAGGGGGCGGCATTTTGCCGCGATGGACATCCTGCAAAATTCTGGCGGCAGTGAAAATGATTTTTATTCGTCGGTAAATTCGCCGCTGACGCAGCAATTTGCAAATGCCGGTAAAGCATCGCTTACGCGCAAACACGAGGTAATGCAACTACTCAACGAGTTTGGCGGACAGAGTTCGTTCGAGGCGGCACTGGCAGGAACTGATACGCTCAAAAACATGACGCCCGAAGAAATAGCGGCGGCCAGTGAAGCGGCTACAAGCATGGCAATAGACACGGCGGCGTCAAAATCGCCGGGCGACCAGATAACGTACATGCAGAACAATTTAGAGCGCAAATTTTACGAAAATCTTAAAACGACTAGAGACCCAGCAACTGCGGCAAAAATGGCCAAAGAAATGGCACAAAAGTTTGCCGGTGACAGATCGACGCTCAATCGATTTTTGGGGAACTTAGACACAGCCGTAGCCGACGCTGGTTTAGGGAACACGGCGTCCTTATCGCAATCGGTTGGCGAAAACAGGGATGTGTACGGCCTTTTAAACGCCGGTAATGCGGCGAAACGCGCCGAGGCCCAGCGTCGCGCAGTTGGTTACGAAACAACTATCGGCCAGCGTGCGTCGGATTACTTTTTGAGCATCGGTAAAAACAACGAGAAGTTCAACCTCAGCGAGTTTATGAAAGAACTCGCGCCCGTGATCGGCGACGAAAAAGTTTTGGAGATGTTTGGCGGAAAAATGGGCGCCGGCATGCATTCGTTAAGCCGCATGCGCGACAAGCATCAAGTGACAGAAAAAGACATTTCCGATCTTGCCGGCAAGGCTGCAAAAGGAAACACAGCAGAAGCGCAACTTAGAAAACTCGGCAAGGTGGACGCAAACACCGAGGTGTTATATCAGGCAGAAATTGACGCCGCAAAACAAACAGAGATAAACAAACTATCTGAAACAGCCAAAGACGGCGAAGAATCCGAACTAGATAAAGAATACAAGGCGATTCTTGGACCAGATGCCGATATGACAATATCGGCAGAGCGGAAACGAGAAGCCCTGCGTGAAAGCACGACATATAGCAGTAGATTCGAAGAAAAATATCTACAACAAAGACAAGCAGACGGCGGCGGTAAAAATTTCATAACGCAAAGACAACTGCAATCAGCCGCTATGTCTGAATCGTTAGGGGCGCTTAGCGAAAAAGCGGGAGCCAGCGAAAAAGAACTTAACGCAATCAAAAGCATGCAGCGTTCGCTTGAGCAGGGCGACAATGACGAAGTTGTACGCGCCGGTCTTGATGCGTTTTTTAACGCCGACTCGTTTCAAAGCGTAACGGGCAAATTAGATAAGAAAGCCCGTAATGAGTTAAAAGAAGCCGTCATGAACAAAGATGACAGCACGGAAATGATTCTTAAAACGCTCGGCATAGACGCAGAAACATTCGAAAAAGACAAAAGTAAGAAATTTGAAGACAAATCAGAACAACAAATTGCCGCTGAGTATTTAGTTGCTGCCGATACTGGTCGTGGAAATCCGCTAAGCGCTATGGGCGGTCCTTCGGCTGCCGGAGACGCCACTGCAAAGCAAAAAGTGGAGAAGGCTCAAATCGACGCCACGACGGTCGTCATCAACGCTGACAACGTCAGCGGCGGGGCAGCCGCGGCAACCGTACAAGCGCCCGGCAGCGCGCTGCCGACGAGTGCTGAAGGCGTTGACGCAGAACTTGCGTCGATAGAAGAAAAAAGAAAAAGCCGCGCGGGCATGGGCGGCGCGTTAACAAACGAAGAGTCAAACCGAAAGGCAGAACTCGAACAGCAGCGAGAAAAACTGGCGCAAAAAACAACCGAAGCAAAAAGCGGACCAGAACAGAAGGGCGCTACAACGCCAGACGGGAAAGCCGCAACTACCGCTGCCGCCGCAGAAGGCGCATATTCATCGGCGAATATTACACCGGCAAGTTTAAACCAGCCGCAACAACAAGGCACAACTGTTTTGGCATCAACTGGCGGCGGCGGTAGTGGTGGCGCAACGAATGTCGTAGGTACGTTAACAATCAACAACCTGCGCGAGGGTGTGTTAGCGCTGATGAACGAGGGTGGTGGCGTCCCACCCGCCGGCAACGGCCCAACTGTTTTTAATGGAAATAGCACAACGACAGCATAATAGGTCCGGCAATGGCAAACATGGCTTTCGCACCATGCACAGGCGCGGTCGAGGTAACCAGATTTGGTTGCTCGCAGGAAGATTTTCTGGTTATCAAGGTTGGCGGAAAAAACTTCTCCACAGAATTTATTGTGATGGGCGTCACACTGGAGATGGCTGGCAACTACCAGTTTTTGCACACAGTAAACGATTTTGTTTACTTCTACGCGTTCGGTGATCGTGTCGGCTCTTTGACCGTAACTGGAATTGGTTTTTTAAAGATGTGCTCAGACATCGTGCCCTTCAAAGCCAAAGAAGGCGCAAAAATTTTTGAAGTATACAAGTATTACAACGAAAACAGGTCTGCGGCCAAGAAGGGCGAAGCATTAGACATCGTGTTGACGGCGCCCAGCGGCGACCCAATCCGTCTTCACGGGTTTCTCACCGGCATTAAAATAGATAACGCGCAAAGCGACACCGGGCCTATTGGGCACTGGACTATGCGCTTTGAGGTGTTACCGCAAAAACAATAAGCACATGATTAATCACGCGCGCACATTATTGTTGAACCAACCACGCCGGCGCATGCATTACGCCGACACGGGGTACGCATACATACCGACAGAATTTAAAACGATAAAACTGCCGCCTACATTGTTGGCTGTGCGACAAATTTTATTCGGCTCGCGGCCCGATAACTACTTTTTAAACTACAGATGCCGTGAGTTGCTTTCATACCTGCATACGACAGAACTCGCGCAGTACGTATACAGCCTCGATCCGCGCGTCACGTATTGGCCAGAAATCAGTAAACCATTCTTTGAGCCGGCCAACAAAATCATCAACATCACACAGACTTACGGCGAACCGGCACGTTTTTCCGTCGCCGGCGAGTTGCGCGCATTAAATTCACTCGGCCGCGCGCACAATCAATACGTCGTTGACTGGTACAAAAACACTGATCCCGCCGACGAAACGCTCAAACTCAAAATCAAGCAGGTCGGCGACAAATCAGCAGCCGACATTGAAACTTTGTTCAGTTTTAGCGACACGCCGGTTTTATCGCTACCGGATACAGATATCAAAATCAGACTGAAAGCCCGACAAAAAGACGGCGCCGAAGACGTGGCTAATATCATTCGCAGCGAAGACAACGCACTGCTTGTAGTCGAGCGTTACTCATCAGCGAACCAAGGATACATCTACGCTGAAAACGCTGTTGAAGAAATTGTTTATGACGGCCTCATCGCGCGGTGGTTTATCGACACAAAATCTACGCCTGACCCTGTTTTAATGTCGGCTGTATCTGCTCTTGAGATGATCGGCGAACCGGCTAGCATAGAATTGTTCGGCTTAGAAAACAAAGAGCCATATCTGACGTTCAAAAATTTATGGTTTGATCATCCGTTGCCCGTTTATCGCTTGTCAGGTATCGTACTGGCGCTTATCTACCGCACCGAAGAACTTCGAGGTTAAAGTGACCGAGCCGTACATTCGTACAGAATTCGAACTCGAAGCCGTGTTCAAGCACCGGGCAGGCGGCACAACCACGTTTGACGATATCGTCGGCTTCTCGTCGACGTTTGCGTTAAATACGATACCGACCGCAACGTTAGAAGTGGCGACCGGCGTGAATGTGCGGCAGCCACAAAAAAAGGCCACGATCCACACGGCGATAAACAAACTGGAACCCCGAGATCGTTGCATTGTTTATTTAACGATAAAGTCGAACGGAGGCAACCGAGCAGCGCCAATTATTAACGGAATGAAAGACGGAAAGTTTATCATCTTTGACGGATACTATGCCGGCATCGGGTACCAACGTAGTCAGAATTATTGCGCGTATACGATCAACCTCGTGCACTGGCTTGACGATTTAAACTGCTCGTCAATGCTAAACGGCGACTGGACGCCCGGTACACCAAATGATTTGGCCCAAAGCGCGTCTATGTTGACTATGGCTGGTGTAACGGGCGGCGGTGGCTCCAGCATCGCAAATGGCGTGGCATTTATCGACAATGAGCATCCGTCAAAAGCAGACAGCGTTATCGTTTCTGTGCCAAACATGCAAGAAGACTTGTGGGAAAAGGTGTTCAAAAAAATTCTTTACAAGTTCTGCGATTTTCGGCATCCGCGCATCCAATGCCAAAATGCGCGCGGCTCGAACGTTGAAGAACCGCCGCCGGGAACACCAACAGCCGCTGCCAGTTTCAGTCCCGGCGCAAACAACAGCGCCGCACGCGCCGCTTTAGATAGAATGCCCGGAAAAGCGCCGGCACAATACCGGGCGAAGTTGCCGCTGAATTTAGCGGGCTATGGCGGGGGGGAAGCGCTGGCGCACATGAGCCTGTCCGCTCGCGAAGGCATCGAAAACGTAATCAAGCAGGGCGTTGGATACAACACGTTTTGGAATAAAATCGTTGGCGAACTAGCGCCGTCATTTATGTTTGCTGTTTCGCCGTCCGTAGAGTTTGCGCAGGTGATCCCGTTTTTTCCAAATCTGCACACGCCATACGTTACCATTAGCGGCGACGAGTACACGCACGCATCATTTACGACAAATTGCGCGCACATGGTAAGCGCGGTCGTTTTGAAATGGCCGTTTCACATTTCCGGCTCCAGAGTAACGCCCGGACCGTTGGCGCCAATAATGGGGTTTTGTCGTCCGCCCGGCGCATACCCGATTAATGAGGAAGATTTTAAGCATCACTGGGGCAACATACTTGTACGGGAGCCGCCAGTGTGGCTTTCAAACCCCATTTACGCTGAAGCCGCGAGTAGAGAATTACAACTAAACACAATCAATAGAAGCGTATATGACCCAAAGGGTGAAGAAAAAAATCCAGAAGCGCCGTTGAGCCCGCAAGAAATTGAAAAAAATCTGCGCGATTTAGACGACCCCGTTGACGACCAACGTTTGAGCATATACAGCCGTTTTGCCTGTCATTGGTACAAGTCTGCGATGTTGGCGCAGCGTTTCGGCGAATTATCCGGAAAACTGCGTTTCGATATTGCGCCGGGGAGCATCGTCGAAGTTCTCCCGCCGAAGACGGCAATTGGTGCCGAACAGATTGAAATGTACGGCGCTGTCGTTCAGGTTTCTTTTGTCATAAACGCGGAGCAGCACACCGCTGGAACATCGTTCACCTTTAGTCACGTACGGACAAAACACGAAAACGACATTAACAACTATAACAGTAAAACGCATTACGTCGGGTCGGTTCCGCCGCTTTACAGTAATTCGCCGCCCGGGTCGCCGTGGCCGGGAGGCCCGCTCGTGGTCGAGCAAACACCAAGCGGAAAGTCGGCGGCAGACGCTGCGAATAATATACCCGACACCGGCGGTGTAGAACTGGGCAACGTCGCATAGGTGGTGACATATGGCTAAGCAAAAACAAGTCAACTCCATTCTCGGCGACGTTACGCCGCCGTTTTCTACGCAGACGCGTTACGGCGCTTCTGCTGAGTTCGATACCGTATTTGACGAGTGGCAGAAAAATCAAACGCCAGAAGTAAACACACGACTGCTTGGAACTGTGCAGCCCATCATCGACACTGCAATCAGCAGTTACGCCGGCGCAAACGCAAGCCCGACGCTCAAAAATAAAGCGAGACTGATGACGCTGAAAGCGCTGGGGTCTTACGATCCGCAAAAAGGAAATGTAAAAACACATTTGCTGTCACAACTTCAGAGCCTACGTAGGGCGGCTGCACAGGAACAAAATATCATTGGCATTCCAGAGCAGGTCGGCCTCGATTTTCAGCGCCTGTCGGCGGCCGAGAACGAGTTACGCGACAGCCTCAGCCGCGACCCGACAGACGACGAATTAGCGGATATGACAGGATTATCTACACGCCGCATCAAAAAAATTCGCGGATTCAACCAGCCTGTTTCCGAAGGCATGACGGCGGCGCAAACAGGCAACAGCGAAGACGACGTAAACACGGAGGTCGCAAGCACGCTGCCGAATTACACGAAACACACAGACGCGTGGCTCGATTTTGTTTACGGCGATTTATCCCCTACAGATAAACTCATTATGGACATGACGCTCGGTCGTAACGGACGCCGGCGGGCATCGACACAAGACATTGCGCGCAGGCTGAACATCACGCCGGGCGCAGTCAGTCAGCGCGCGGCAAAAATTCAAGAAATGATCGATCAGCGGCATAAGCATAACTTCTGAGGCATATATGGGACACGGAACACAAAAAGGGGTTGTCGACAGCAACTTTGAAAAACGCGTCAAAGATTTGGAAGAAAAAGCCCGCAAGATGTCGGAGCACTTCCGCGACCACAATACGTACCGGCCATGGCATACGCCGGAAAACGTAAAAGACCCGCTCGACGTCCCGTCGCTGCACAATAAAACATGGGACCGAAACAACATTAATCAGTTGTATTCTGAAGAAATTGTCGGCAAGGCCGGCGACGAGAGCGGCACAGACGGTGACGCGCAAGCAATGAAAATACAAGCAGATTTTATGGCCGCCGAAGAACGCGCTTTTCGTACACGGCACGCAAGCATGATTCGTTGCGCTTCATTTGCGCATGGACGCATGGACGGGCACGGCAAAGAGTCGCGTGGATTGTTCTCGTATTTACTCGATAGCGTTGACTCGCTTATACGGCTCGGCGCTAGAAAGGAGTAACTGACCGTGGCATTATCAGATTACGTAAATCGCAGATACGATTACCTAGCGCTGCAAAACACAACCGGCAACGGCGAACGAAAACTTGGCCTAGAGTTGTTTAACGCAAACAATTCGGGACAAATTACGGCAGGCGTACAAAAACTGGCGCAACGGTGGTTGTTAGAATTTTTAACTGAGTCTGGCTCAATTCCCGGACTGCCGGATCGCGGCTCTAGTTTTATGCGCGCGGCCAGAACCGGTCTTTTTCGCACGAATATCAATGTGCGGTCGGAGTTCGCGATGGCCGACATGCAAATCAGAAAAACACTACGCGCAGAAGAACCGAGCACGATGCCGGACGACGAAAAATTTGGCGCGGCAGAGATTACCAATATCGCAGTTTTACCCGGTTTTGACGCAGCACAAAAAAGCGGCACATCGGCGGCATTTCTGTCGTTAGGTGTTAAAATTACAAGTCTGGCCGGTGATGCCCGCGAAATCGTATTTCCAATAGAAATTTTGCCGTGAGAACGCCATGCCGCTTGAAATAACCAGTTTACGTGAACTCTCGCCGGAAAAGATCGCCGCCACGGTAGCGACGCTGGCGCAACTGATGCAGGAACGACACCCCGACGTCGAACTGACGCGTGGCGTTTTCCACGACCTCGTGCTGTATTTCAACGGCGTTTTAAACACGGCCGTACGCGAAAATATAGACCGTGTTTTGCAAAGCCGCAGTCTACTGCAAATCACGCAGAATCCAGCGCTGTCTGAGGCCGAACTTGTCGATCACGTTCTTTCAAACTTTAACGTAACACGGAACGCAGGCGCCGCCGCAACAGGCGCCGCCACGTTGGTATTTTTGCTCGACCGGCGCACCGTGCTGCCCGCCGGTATCGAATACACCACGGCCGCGGCCAGATTCCAAGCCACCGAGGAGTTTACAATTCTGCCCACAGGGTCTACAGCAACACAAGCAAATGAACGCGTGATGATCGCTGTTGGCGACGGCACATTCGCGGCCACGATCCCGCTTGTTGCTACAGCGCCGGGCGTTGCCGGAAATATCAAACGCGGCACCAAGTTTTTTGCCGACTCGATTCCGGGTAACGTATCCGAAGCGTTTGCGGCAACAGACTTTGTTTCCGGCCGCGAACCGGCGACAAACGAAGAATACTTGGACACGCTCGCTATCGGAATTACGGCCGCGACTATCGGCAGCCGAAAGAGTTACGAAAAATTTATCCGCGCGCAGCCGGCGTTTAAAAACATACTCCACTGTTCCGTACTCGGCTGCGGCGACCCTGAACAGCAACGTGACCAGCACAGCCTGTTCCCGATTTCTGGTGGCGGCAAAATAGATATTTATTTGCAAACGACCGCCGCGGCGCAAGAGATTGATCACACGCTGGAAGCAACGTACGTCGGTATCGGAGAAAATGGGACTATCTGGCAGGTAGCAATTCCGCGTGACGCACACCCGGGTTTCTACGAAGTATCACGCGCAGCAAAACTGGACGACAAAACGTCAAACGGCTACGAGATCGTGTACGACAGGCGCGGCGTAGATTTGACACAGATCGACTATGTGCCCGACATTATTTACGCAGAAGAAGGCGCCTACACACGCTACCAAACGGCTATCGTGCGGTTTGAGGACAAAGACACGTTATCGTCCGGTTTGACGCTGAACAAAAGCAAGGCCAACTACAGAATCACCACGCGCGGAATGCCCCTCATCGGCGACATTCACGATACGCTGTCCGCGCGCGATAACAGGCCGCGGGCGACTGATTTGCTGGTCAAAGCCGCTGTACCGTGCTTCACAAAAATCGCTTTTGAAATTCGCACAGAAAACAACGAAGTGGTCGACGACACCACGATCGCCGCCATGAAGAAAGAAATCGTTGCCGCGATCGCTGGCGTTGGTTTTAGCGGGCAGTTGCATTCGTCAGTTATCGCCATGGCCGCCCACAAGTTTTTAACAGGCCGGCAAGCAATTGGCGGCATCGACATGTTCGGGCGTATTCGGCGTCCTAACGGCTCTACGATGTACCTGCGCGACAACACGTTACTCGTAATCCCGAATGACCCGGCGCGATTTGTCACCGGTCGCACGACAGCATTTGTTGTCGGCGTTGATGATGTTGCTATCTCATACACTGCGGCCGGATTTACAGCCTGAGCCAGCCGATGAAAAACGAATACGTATATCCCGGCTCAGACTTAGACCGCAGCAAGACATTGATATCTTTGCTGGGTAGTTTCTGGGCGCGCACATACACGGCAGGCGACCAACTGCACTCGTATGCAGACGCCACGGGTTACGCCGTAGCACAAACGCACAGAAACCTGCTGGAACTGGTGGCGGCAATGAGCCGGCATGAGGTGCCGCTGTTCCACGAAGAGGTGCTCACCCCGATCGTGCTTAAAAAAAGCGAACTGAACAGCGCGCTGACAAATACAGCCGCGTTTGATGCAAACCAGAAAGGCTTTGACGCCGAACTGGTTTTTGACACCGCCGCGGGCAGTAATTTCTTTTCGTTTCCTCTGCCGCAAAAGTTACGCGGCGTCACGCAAATACTCAACAAAATAACGTTCCCGACTGTTGTATTCGCTGAGAACGTGCATTACACCGTTGACGTAAAACGCAACGCGCTTGTGTTTACGTCTAACCCGTTTGACAACCCGCTGATTGTAAAGCGCGCCGTCGAGACAGATGGCGCCACAGACGAAGAGATCGTTTTGTGGGGGTTCATGGCGCAATACGATTACGAGTATGTATTTAATCAGTTTGCCTATGCGCTTGGCCTCAAACTGAAAACCAGTCAAAACTACAAAGACTTCACGAACGCAATTTTTAACGGGCTGGTTGCCGGCGGTATCGACGCAAAAAATCTCGACCTCGCGTTATCTGCGCTCACCGGCATTCCCGTCGTGGTTGATTACAGGGAGAAAGTAGAAGTAGTCGAATATGACGCCGACGGTTTGCTCGTGGTCACCGACAAAAACGTTTACAAATTTCCAGAGGCAGCAATTCCCGCCGTCGTCGTCGGGCAGATTGTGCGCGCAGGCGATCAACTCGTGCAAGGTTTCGAAATCAGCGAGTTTTTCTTCGGCAACTCAAATCTTCCGCCTGACGAAAACATTGTCGACCGGCCGGACGTTACAAAACTTCTGGCGACGCACAACTACGAAGTCATTACGACAGAGAATGACAACGACATTCTCGTAAACCTAGAAAGCCTATGCCCGCAGCGAAAAGCATTAACAGCGCTGGCGCTCGACAGCGGTTTTCTTTCGGCGTGCTTTTTCGGCGACCTCGTATTCGAAAACAAGGTCGTCCCGCTGCAAGTGGCGCCCGAACCGCGGCAGGGCTATACGTTTGTAAAATTTGAACTCGGCGGTTTCCCGTCAGACGTTGAAAAGTTTTTTGATGAACTGCACGAGCGAGGAATAGCCGCAGCGGAGACAAGCAAAAATGACTGCTTTTACAACCCCATTGAATACGCCACACTTGCCGCCTTCCCAGAAACAGGCCTAGTCGGACGTATTTATCGCGCTGTCGACACGAGTTGGCTGTACACGTGGGTTCCGCCGACGCCCGGCAGCGACGAAAAGGGAACATATGAGCAAGTGGTGCGCATACCCCCGAATCGACGGCTCGGGACTCTTGCGCACCTGCTTGATAAACGCCGGCAGCCCGACAACGAACCGACGGCCGCAAACTTACCGGCGACTATTAACCCGCTGCGCTTTTTGATTGAAAACGTGCTGCGAAACAACGTTTTTGTTATCAGAATATCTGTGCCGGCATTGGGACAAAATCGGCTAGGATTGTACAATATCAGGCACCTACGACAGGTTATGCCGCCGCAAACGGCAATGATCGT
>RGUK01000230.1 GCA_010027825.1 bacterium | reverse complement strand
CCGGTGCTTTCCTCTAGTTCCAAAAGCACGGGAAATATACAGTAATAGGACCAGGTGGAAGGGGGCGCTTCCTCAATCTCAAGGGTGTTCATAGAATTTTCCACGGTGAGGGTATGAAGCTCATTGCCAATCTCGTAGACGACATCCATTTCCCAAGATCGTTGGTTTGCTGGTAGCCAGTGTTGCATCACAAGGCAGTTAATTAATGCGTTAGCCCTTTCAAAACAAGGGACAACAAAAACCTTGCGCATTTCCCTTGAGGTGGGTGCTTCAGCAGCATGCACTGGTTGGCTAGTTACCAACAAGAGTATTAAGCTGAACAGATGAGACTTAATATTCACTTCACCCCTTTGAATTTTTACTGAACAGAGCAGCCTACAGAGGAACATGCGCGCCTTAGTTGTTGGCAGACTTGCGTGGCAACGGTTGGAGGCATGGAGATGTTTTGTCTTTTAGTCTCTACTTCATCTTCTCTGGAGGGCGGTATTGCGATGGTAAAAGAAGCTTCTTTTAAGGGCTCCTGCTAACATCTTGAAATCATCATCTCCACCATCTTATGGCTCCACGATAGGTCTAGTAGAGAAAGAATATTATAGCATTGGAGCTCTGACGGCCTTCTAAGCGCACTCATATTCCCCGCAAAAATAGTATTAAGTTTGTCCTCCCATGAGGGTCCATCGGATGGTGTGGCGTTTAACGATCCCTGGCTGCTGCAAATAGTACGATTTATGGCAAGGGTGCCGTCTTCCTGAGCACAGAAAATGAGCATGCGTGTTCCTGCGGTTGGACTTTGGTAGCGAAGGAGATATATGTCTCCTTGGTACGGTACGTGGTTGGTCGTATCCAGACTAATTGTGGTAGAGCCGGCATAGTCGCGCAAACCATCCAAGCTGAAGATGAGCACGTAGCGCCTTCTTTCTGTAGGTAAATCGAGTTCACAAAGTGCTACGTTCCCAGATGTTTCGCTTGGCCTCGAGTCTGATTCGATTGACCGGTTGTCTAAAATGAGAAAAGCACTCCGTGCTTTGATTTGCTCGCTGCCA
The DNA here is from genome assembly GCA_010027825.1 of bacterium. The sequence continues at coordinate 2,468 of RGUK01000230.1, read as the reverse complement.
ACGATGCAGAGGATGGCGATTATGCACACAAGGTGCTTAATGTTCACCTTATAACCCTCCAAACCTTGCTGAATCATGTAATTTGAAAAACTTGTCATTGTTTTATCTCCTTCTCGTTCGTTCATCACCATTGGCCGCTTCTTGACCAGTGCTAGGAGCCGATGGTATAACACGGGGGATATTTATAGCATGGCCCAAGGAGATTTGTACATGAGCTTTTTCAACCTGCTCACTTGCTATCGCGTGCTGATTGGCTGGCTGCTTTGTGCAGCTCTGCAGGCAACACCGCTTAATAACGCATACGACACGCAGCCCTTATATTCCTGCAAGACTTCAGATAAGTTTTTCAAAGAGCGTGAGGAGGGGGAAATCTCTTTTTCCATTGCTCCCTTTTATCAGCACGCCAATACGGCGCGTGACGCGGCGGGCAAAAAGGTGCCCGGCGGCGATCGGCTGGGGCAAATAAATATGTTTGGCCTGTTTTTTGACACCAATCGTGCGCCCAAAACGTTCAACGCAGGAAATTACCCCAAGGCCTGGCCTGCAAGAGATGCTGTTCAAGGGGTGGTTAACCAGGCATTGACTCCAGGAGATCAGTATCGTTTGCGACTTGATAGCACAGACAAGCAAAATTTTGTTGCTACGGATAATAAGTTTGCCTATGTTTCCTCGCCTCTCAGCTACGAAAAGATTGGGCTGCGCAGTCAACTCAATTGCGACTTTGGCTTTGGCCTTGGCGTAAGCGCTCGCATGGGCGTGGTTGACGTGAAGGTTAAGCAACGGCCGGTTCAATTAGAGAAGACCTTTGCCGCGGATCTTGGTTTGACGAGCATTGAAGGTTATGCGCCCATTGATGAGAGCAAGGATGACTCGAAAGCATTGTATAAAGCCCTTTTTTCAGATCAAGCACGCGAAGCAGTAGCTAACGATTACGGCCTCACCTTCAAGCAATTCCATCAATCATCGCCGGAGGATATGCATCTGCAGGTCTATTGGCATGCACCGATAGATTTTTATGAGAAGAACGATGAGGTGGGGGTGACCTTGGTACCGTACCTTGCCGTCGGGGCCTGGATGCCCCTGAGCGAGGAGCTGGATAAGAAATATGTCTTCGCTGCGCCTTTTGGCAACCAAGATCGAGATTTTGGCTTTACGGTTGAAGGGGCCCTAGGCCTGGAGTTTCCTGTGCTACCCCAGGCTGGTGGTCAGTCCTTTGGTGTTAGCATCGGCGGGGGGCTTCTCATATTCAATGAAAAAGACTTGGCAAGCCAGTATTTCCCAACCACTGATTTGCAGTCTGTAGTTTTTCCATGGCAGGTAACGCGCCTGACCAAGCGTCCGGGCGAAACCTGGTACGTGAATGTGGGGATGAAGGCTGAGCATTTCTTGGAAAATCTCTCATTTTATGCCGACTTTTCGTACACTCAGCACGTTAAAGACACTTTTACTATTAAAGAAACCGACTCCGCCCGCCGTGATGCCTTTGCCGCTGGGGTCGATGGTTACCAGCGCAGCACCGCCTGGAAAAACCAGCAGATCAGTGCTGGGTTTAACTTTGAAATCACCGATTCTGTCGCTCTTAGTGCGGCAGCTCAAGCCCACATCAGCGGAACACAGGTGATGCGCAGTGTAACCCTGCTTGGTGGCCTGGCTGTTACATTTTGACAATGCCCTAGGAATGCTCTAAAATAGGGCTTCGTAGATAATTTCCTCAACCATACCTTTTCTCATTGTAAAGGCGGAGTTTGGTCGTTATGTCCAAGAAAAAATTCAACATTGAAATCCAGGTCATGGGCAACATTGAAAAAAGCCTGAAGCAGTTCAAGAAAAAGCTTGAACGCGAAGGGGTTTCCCGTGACATGAAGCGCCAAGTCTACTTTGAGCCACCAACACAAAAGAAACGCAAAAGACTGATGCGCGCTATCAAAAATAACATGATCAAGATGTACGAAAGCCAGCTTTCCTAAGGGAATGCGCTAAGCTATGTCGCGATCAGCAGCTGCCGAAGTAAAGAGGGAGCGTCGTAAATCCCTCTTCCTTCAGGAATTTTCAGTTCTCTTCCAAGACTTATACCGACAAGAGCCAGCATTCGCTGATATCTTTGTTTCTAAAGTCGATCTTTCCAATGACACGGGCGTTTGTTACGTCTACTTTTCTGCGTTCAAAGAACCCGGAGAAGAGATCTTTAACAAAGCGCTTCATGTTCTTAAACTATACAAACCATCGCTTCGTAAAGCCTTTGCAGCAAGAGTCAAAACACGCTACGCGCCTGATTTGGTCTTTGTCTACGACAAGGCGAAAGAAAAAGAGCGTCGCATCAATGATTTGCTGGATAAGGTAGCAGAGCATGGTGACGGGGCCGGTGAGCCACCGTCTGACAACTAGGGGCGGGGGCAATGAGCGAAGGTTTATCTGCAATCCTACCGGGGCCTGCCCAACGACGCCTCGCTCATGATGTTACTACAGCT
>RGUK01000229.1 GCA_010027825.1 bacterium | reverse complement strand
TTGGCGGAGGTAGAACACAAGCATGCCTATCAGCATCAAGAAGGCTAAGAAGAAGACGTAACCCCCCCATGACTCTTTTTCAACAGGGAAGACATCAATTTCTACATTGTGCTCGCGCAGAGAGTCCCATAGCTTAGTGATGGGTACGACATAGCTCTCAAAGAATTTACCATTCTTCAGCTTGCCTTGAACGTGCTGGCCTTGGATTACAACTGACTCAACCTGGTTATTATCGATGGCATGCAGCAAGGATGAGAAGTTAACCGTCTGCATATTCTTATTGATGCTGTTGTACCAAAAAAGGTATGCGACGCCCAAGCCAAGAACGACCAAAAGGAACCAGAGGGCGTTGGGGCCTCGTCCAGGCAAGTTTCTACGGGTGCTGCGTTTCATTTTTTCACCTGATCTATAAAGATATATAACGTAGTAGATGGTGTTCGCACGCTATCCGCCTATGCGGGCAGCAAAGAACACCGGTAGTCTACTAAAATTTTAGCATTCAGCCTAGTGGGAGCTGGTTTTAGCAGTATAAATTCCTACCTGTCCAGGCTGGATAGCTTTTTTGCTCGGGACTGCTCGTCAGGACCCGCATTACATTGCTTCTTGTATTAAATACGGCGATTTGGCTCGTCCGTTTTTTCACTTTGTTGTCGTAGGTTTGATAGGTAAACGCAACATATTTGCCGCAGGCAGAGATCGTTGGTTCTAATTTGTCGCCGGGTGATTTAGTCAACTGACGCTCGACGGGGTTAGCTTCTTGCAAATTAAGAGCAAAAAGTTGGAAGGCTCCCTTGATGTAGCGGGTATAAACGAGTAGCCCGCTCGCTTCATGGTAGGTTGGCGAAGCGCAGTATCCCGTTCCGCTGGTTAAGCGTTTAACAGTTAGTGTCTGTGCGTCTCTGAGGTAAATTTGGGGGCTGCCCGTTTGAAAGTCTGAGCAAAAAATAAGGTTGCCATTCTCCATCAAGCAAGGAGATACGTTGTTGCCATTGTTATGCGTGAGCTGTTTGAAAACTCGCTTACCTGCTGCCTTGCAGAGGTGCTGGTCGTACAAGTAGATTTCCGAATTGCCTTTGCTGGACAGGCACAAAGCTGCTTTGGCGCCATCATTTGAGAACGATGGCTGCATATTGAGGCCATCGTAAGAGCAGACAACTTTGTGTGCTTTGGTTACCAGATCGGTGTACATTAAGCGGCTATTGACTCTGGTGAACTGGGAGTAGCATAGCCCGGGTGCTTTACTATGCCAGCTTGGCGCTACGTTGATGGTGCGTGCTGTAACCACCGGGCGCTCGAGGCGACAAGCATAGTCGGCGATGCACACTACCTTATAATCGTTTGCTATTTGTTTGCAATACGCCAGCGTGCTAAGCATAGGGCCTGATTCGTTCGTTAGCACGGGCATGAGCTCATTGGCGATCGTGTGTCCCTGCATGACCACATTTTTAGGCAGGCAAGTGTACTCTTTGCTGAAGAATAGTTGATCGTTTGCAGGATCTTTTAGCGTTATGGTTGTGGTAACATTTTTCTTGTCTAGTTTCTTATCTTCAATAACAAGCATGAGCGCATAGCCTTGTTTTGCCAGCGCAGCAGCTTGCTTGGTTGTAGGCATCTTGGCGGTGCGCTTCAGATCAATGGCAAGCTGGTCGCTGAATTCCAAGTCAAAATGCATTGTTTTTGCAATGTCTTCCACCACCTGGTTCGTCCCAACGTGCAACATGATAGTTTTCACTTTGCCAAACTGCTTTGCTTGCGTGTTTATTTCAAACGCAGCAGTTACGGGTGTTTGGATAGTGTTGATAGCAACAGGTTTTTGTTCTTTAGCAAAACACGTGTTGAGTGTAGCAAGAAGAGCTAGATAGGTTGTTATCATAGGTTCCTTTGTAGGCGTAACAAGGTGCACAAGCGGAGCAATGAGCAGCTATTGTAATTGATTACTGACAAAAATCTATTTTGAATTGTTTACCCCAGAGGCTTTCATGGAACTGCAGCTTGCTTGCAACGCGCATGATGCTAAGGTCATAAATGAGTACTGACGAGCGTTTTGCAAAAGTGCACGATGTGACGCTGCCATCTTTGCCAACGACAAAATGCACTGTGCACACCGTGCCGCGTGGCACGCCCAGAGGCGGTCGCCAAACGCGATCAATTTCTTCTTGGACATGGCGCTGAAATTGAGCAAGAAGCGTTGGATCATACACGCCTTCTACACCAAAACCTTCTACACCATCGCCTTCTTCAGTAATGACCTCCTCATGGGCGGCGGTTTCTAGCGATGCTTCTTCAGGCTGAGCAGGTGCTTGCGCTTCAGGATTTGCTGTTTCTGGAGGTGTGCCAGGTTGAACCTCAGCTTCTTCCTGCTGCTCGGGCTCGGGCAATGGCGGTTCTTTTTTTACCGGTCTTTTTTTTTTAGATGGTTTTGTTTTTTTCTTCTGCTCATCCAACTCGGGGATGCTTTTTGCCGCGTTTTTTTTGCCTGTTGTTTTTGCAGCTGGCTTGAGGGGTTTAAGCGCGCCTTTTTTAGAGGCAGTGGCTTTAACCTTCTGCTTGCCTACCTTTTTTGATGGAGCAGTTTTTTTATTCTTCTTAACCGATTTTCCTGCAGCTCCCTTCTTGCTGCCTGGCCGCCCACGGAGCCCCGAACGCTTTGCTTGGTGTTTGACAAAGGGCACCAGCCGTGCCGGACGGTATTGGGTTTTTGCTTCGTAGCGTGAGTGCGCGCCAAAAACAACAAACTCATGGTTTTTCTTGCTGTGCAAAATGCTCAGAGTGCTGCCAATAATGAAAACAACTACGTGAAGGACTAGCGACCATAGTAGGCAGCGTTTGAATGACAGCATGAAGGAGATCCAGTCGAGTTAGTGCGGCTTGGTTGACATAGCGACGTACCTGACACCAGCCATTTTCAACTCATCAACAACCTCAATTACCTCGCCATACGACACCGTTTGATCAGCGCGGACGTACACCGGTGTATCTTCATTATTGATTAAAGCCTTTTGTACGGTGCTTGTTAGATCTTTGTGGCTGATGGGGAAGTTATTAAAGTAGAGGGAGTGGTCTTTGCTGAGGGTTACAACAAACTCCTGTTCTTTGCCGCCCTCACGCGCTTTGCCTTGCGGCAGGTCTATTTTGATCGCATGTTGCACCATGGGGGCTGCAATCATGAAAATAACCAACAGGACACAAAAGGTATCAATCAGGGGCGTGAGAGTAATTTCAGGCATGTGAACTTTGCGACCAGTGCGGCGCTTAAGACGAGGCATGATGCATCCTACTTGCTAAAATGCTGTTTGACGCAATACATAAACTTATCGCCTAGTTCTGCCAGTTGAAACTCGTAGCGCTTGAGTTGGTTTGCAAAATAGTAATAAGCAAGCATCGCAGGAATAGCCACAATCAAGCCGGCAAGTGTAACGATTAATGCTTCCGCCATGCCAGGTGCTACGGTTGCAATGTCGGCAGATTTTTCCTGGCTAATATCGATGAAAGCATGAATTAACCCCCAGAT
>RGUK01000228.1 GCA_010027825.1 bacterium | reverse complement strand
TTTCCCACCAGTGGGCACGATGCTTTACAATTTGCACAACCCCTATTAAAAAGCGGCTTGGTTTCCCTAGGGGGATGGAGCTCGCTCATTTTGACTTTGTGCACGACCTGATTGCGAGCCCGCCGGCTCAAAACGTAGGCCCACTGCCCCAGCTGATCCATCTCCACGTGCTTGATTGCGACCAAGGCTCCGGCCGCCAACCCGCACCCCAGCCGAGGCGGCCAATCCGTCGGGCACCACCGAAAAAGCCCCGCGTCATTCAAATGATTATTTTTATTTATCACTGCAACCGTACATTGTAGCGGTCACAATCGGCATAAGCAAACCAGCCCCACACAAAGCCTTGTCCCTTATGGGCTAATAAATTTTTGTTGATTTAGCAAGGCATCGGAGCGGTAGTCTTGGGGATGATTTTATGGGCGACTGTTTTGGTTTTGTGCCTGAGGTTGGCCGGTCAAGCCCAAGTCGTTACCGAGGGGCTCCAATCGGTGGGCGGAGGCGGACGCAGTACGCAGGTGGCTCTTTATGTTCCGGTCAACGGCGAGCCCACGGGCATGCCCCGGCGCATGGTCTGGTTAAAAGAGGCGGAAATTGTTTCCATCAGCAAGGATCAGGCTGGCAAGCCCTACCTCCTGCTTGATCAGGGCGGCCAGACCTACCGGATCCGCGGATTTCCCGAAGGCACCTACAAGGCAAAGGACAAAATCACCAGCTTGTTTCTGGTCCGCGGCACGGAAGACCCGGCTTTGAACGGCCGCACGCCGTTCCTATGGCTCTCCACCAACACGGTCACCCGCGAACAGCTTTTGCGCCACGAAATGTCAGCGATGGGCGCCCTCTACCCGCTGGAGTGATCAGCCGGTAGTGCCGGTTCATCCGCAGGTAGCCGCTGCGGCGGCCGCGCGGATCCTTGGTGTCCCGGATCCACGTGCGGAACTTTTTGGTCTCGGCCTTGCCCAAGGCAATCATCCGGTTCAGCACCTTGCAGACGTGGTACTTGTTCTGCCCCATCTCGACGGCCACTTCGTTAAGCGTCTGCCACCCCGGCGGCACCACGTCCGCCTCCTGGGCAAAGGCCCGCTCAATGGCCTCCGCCCAGCCCACCTTCCCCTTCACAGCGGAAAGCGCCACTCCCCCTTGACCGGCGTGGCCAGCCAGCTGACGCACGCATCCTGGCAGTATTCCCCATAGGCAAAGCCGTGGCCCCACTGGTACGTGGCACGCCTTGCGCGGGCGTAGCCCATCGCGCCGATGTTTGCCAGCGTGCCGGTGCAAATCCCCACGGGCGAACGCAGCACCCGGCCCCGGGCAATCTCCGGCCGGTGCAGATGCGCCATGACGATGTTTTTGCCGATGGATTCCACCGTGTCCCGCACGGCGCTGACGGAGCACTGGAAGCCGTGCAGAAATACGGTGTCTCCCAGAAGGAAAAGCCCTTCCTCGATGTCGTAGGGCAACAGCCGGGCCTTTAGCTTTTTAATCGTCTGCTCGATGGCCTGCGTCCCCTGCTCTGCCGCGTAGGCCACCACGGCGGACGGCGAACGCACCAGCGACCAAAGTCTCGCTTCATGATTCCCGGCCAGGACGGTAGTCACTTCAAGCTCTTTGAGATGCGTCATGCCGTGCAGGTAGTCGTCTGAAAAGCTGGCGGAGCGGTCCGGATCGTCCGGATCCTTGCGGGCCCCGGCGCGCCAGGCGGCCGTATCCAGAAAATCCCCTAAATGGATGGTCTCCACGGGGCGCCAGCGGCGCTTGAACGCCAGCACCTGTTCCCAGGCAGGTCGGTCTATGTAGCCGGCGTGGGTACAGCCCACCGCCATCCAGCGTCTCCACTTGCGGACGACGTTCACTGGTTTTTACGATGTGTCAAAGGCTTATGGGCCTTGTTACTTTTTATCCTCGTAACCCGGGATGCCCTGAAGAACTTGCAAAATTTTTACACAAGCGGCCCGGCTGTCGGCCGCTGCGACTGAACTATCCTCAGCTCCCTTGAGCGCGAGATCAGCTATCACGGCCAGCTGCACTTTGTGGGTGTAGACGTAGCTCACCAGATCCAATACCTCGCTGATGGCATCGGACCAACACGGCCGCATCCAAAGCGCCCCGCCGTGCTCGGCCTGGCCTTTGCGGTACTTTTTGGAAAAGTCCCTGACGAACGCCTCCAGAATGCTTTGCAGGTGCAGCTCGTGCTCCTTGCCCATCGGGGGCGTGACCGGCGCGCTCACGGCTTGCGGATCCCCACCTTACGAACCTGCTTCGTACCACCACTGGTCCCGCGGTTGTTTTCGGCCTGCATCTTTTGGCGGTTACGCTCGGCCACGATGGTGCCGGGGCTGTCGCCGGCGCCGGGTATGTCCCGCCAGGTCTTGTAGCGGCCATCCTGCAGGTGGCCCGTTTCCCAGCTGATCGAAACCAGATTAAACGTGATGCCGGCCTGCTCGCCCACTTTGTAGGCGGTCTGGTCGCCCCAATCTGCCGTGAACATTTTGGGATCCTTGGGCGTGGGTTTGACCGGCACCCAATCAAAGGCCAGGCCGTAGTTGTGGTAGCTCTCCCCGGCCTTGGCCTTGGTGACGATTGAGCCGGGAGCCGTCCTGCCCTTGGCATACAAGGCCGCCTGTTCCTCAAAACTTCTGAATCCGCAGAAGATCAGCGGATGGATCCCCGTCTGGATCAAATCATCCAGCCACTGGCGCACGCGCCGCTGAAATTGTAGCTCCAATGTGGCTACGTTTTTCAGCGTCCGGCTGCTAACTTCCAGCAGCGTGTTCACTTGCTTTCAGCCCGGTGCCGCCATTTCTCTGTTTCAGCCAGGCTTGCAGATAGCGCCTTGAGCGCGGCGACATACTGGTCACGGTAAGCGGCCGGAGCGGGGCCTTCTTTTCTTTCGATTTTGTCCCAGTCGTAGATGAGCGCCTCAATCGTTTCGGGCCTGGGTGGCGGGCCGTCCGCAATCGGCGTGACGGTGGCACAGCCGGACAGGCTAAGAATCAGCAGGAGGACGCTTAGTCCACCAGCTATCAATCTTTTGATCGCGCTTGCGGCGCTCGGCCTCGATGACGGCATCGCGGTACTCGTGCCGGTTCTTGCCACGGTTTTGCAGCCACCAGAGCACCAGGGCCAGAAGGGTGCCGAGGACGGTAAGGGCACCGGTGATCACTTCCCCTCCCCTTACTTGCGGGAGAATTGAGCGATGAAATCGACGATTTTTTGGAGAGTCCGCTCGGGCTCGTCACCGGGGATGACGGTGGCGACGGCAATGGCCGCGGCCAGCACGGCGGTGATGACGCCAAGATATGCCTGCCAGTTGCTGACGATGTTTGAGATTAAGGAGGTTACGTCCATGCCCCAGCGGGCATGTCAAACCCAGCCCTTGCACGCAAGAGGCTGGGCTACAGGCCCAGCTTACGGGCAAAGAGCGTGGAAGCGGTGGAAACGGCGGCCGTCAGCACCACCCAAGCGAGCCAGAGCTTGGTTTTCAGCGAGTGGGCGTCGGCCTCCAGCTCGGAGACGGTCTTGTCTAGG
>RGUK01000227.1 GCA_010027825.1 bacterium | reverse complement strand
CTTGCTGGTCATGCCTAATGCGGATCTGGCTAGGTCATACAGCGAGACGCGACTGACTCCGATCTTTGAAAAGTGCAAGCCGGTGAAGCGACTATTCCCGCAGGATCTGGACGACTTGAAAATCTTAGAGATGCAGTTTGCGACGATGACCCTTTCCCTAGTCGGATCGAATAGCCCAGCGAACTTAAGCTCCCGTCCGATCTGCATCGCCGTTCTGGACGAGCTGGATTCTTTTGCAGCTCCATCCGAGAAGGATGCGGCCGCTTACTCCCTAGCGTTGGAACGGACAAAGGCGTTCCCACAACGTAAGCACGTTCTGACGTCTACCCCGACGCTCAACACGGGCGACATCTGGATTAACTACCAAGCCGGGACACAGGAAACTTTCCACGTCCCTTGCCATGCTTGCGGAGAGTTTCAGGCGATGGAGTTCGGGCAGATCCGATGGGATGAAACGGCACGATCGGAGGATGGGAAATGGGACATGCGAAAGGTGACGGAAACCGCCGCTTACTACTGCATCAAGTGCGATGCACCGTGGAGTGAACGCAACCGCCGCCAGTCGATCGAGCAGGGCAAGTGGGTGGCGGCAAACGCAAGCTCCGAGGCTGGCCGTCGATCGTTCCGGCTGCCGAGCTGGTACTCTCCGACGATCACGTTTGCGGATTGCGCCAAGAAGTTTCTGACGGAAAAGCATTATCTGCACGGCTTGCAAGGATGGGTGAACGGATGGTCTGCGATGCCGTGGGAGGATCAGTTTGATGATAACGAGCTGAACAATATCCCGCCCGGCGCCTTTGCGAAAAAGCAGGAATGGGAAACCGATCACATTAAGCTGGCCGCAATCGACAGGCAGATCGACGAGTTTTGGTTTGTGGTGCGTGCGTTCGCCAGGGATGGATCGAGCAGACTGATTGAGGAAGGCCGGCGGAGAACGATCGAGGACGTTGCTCACACGCTGGCCGAGCTAGGCGTGAAGAACATTCATACGTGCATCGACTCAGGATACGAAACCCAAGACACCTACCGCATCGCCGCACGTTACGGATGGACGGCGATTAAAGGTGAAGAACGCCAATACTTTTACATTGAAGGGCAGGGTGGACGGATGAAGTCGGTGCATAGCTCAGATCAGCCGACGGACGCAGGCTGTCGCCTGCTACTTCTCAGCTCACCGGCTTGCCAAGATTTGCTGGCTTGGTTGCGGAGAGGGCAGGGGCCGGGCCAGTCACAGAAAGGCGCATCGAATTAACCGAAAGACCGGCAAGGACGTGTATGAGTGGATTCGGGTAAAGGGCAGACAAGACCACTTATACGATTGCGAAACTTACCTGGCTGGATTTGCAGTGTGGGGAAAGGTGATTCAGGCCGAGGCTGCGATGGCTCAAGAGGCAAAGGTATGATTGACACGATGGGAACGGAGTCGTGGATCGTGCTCTCCTTTTTTCCCTTTGGATTCAGAGCAGCAAAAACGCAACCGCGTTGCTGCTTGCCTTGGAAGCTATTGCCGCAGGGCAGGCGTCAGTTTTCCAAAACGGAGGCCGGACAATGATCTCCGCATCGGTCGCCGGCAAATCGTTCTCTTACCAGCTCACGTCAGGCATCACCCCGGTGGAAGTTGCGAAAGCAGCTCTGGACGGTTGGCGCTTGATCCAAGGAAAGAACGATGCCGAAGTGGCCGCAATCTTTACAGGCGATCAGAGTCTCGTCACCTACCCACGGTTTAAGGAAACCACTTACTAAAATGGACATCGTCGGCAAAGTGATTTCGAGCTGGTCGCGCATGGTTCAGGCCGCTCGGCACGATCCACGCAAACGCCGCTGGGTGGATGCCCAACTGGCCGACACGAAGCTGGACGTCAGCTCCGCATCCCGGCAATCGATTGCCGCTCTTTCCCGTTGGCTTTGCTATAACTCGGCCATCGTCCGGGGCGCAATCGATACGATGACGCGGAACGCGATTGGCGCCGGGATCAAATGTCAGGCACGCACAAAGGACGAGGGCTGGAACAAGGCGACCGAAGAGTGGCTGGCGATGTGGGAAGGCTCTTGTGACGTTCGCGGGATTCTTACTTACCAAGCGATGCAGCAAGTGGCCACCCGCACGATGTTGCGCGATAACGAGATCTTCATTCTTTTAACCGATAACGGCGACGGCTGGCCGATGTTGCAAATGGTGGAAGGGCACCGCTGTGAAACTCCGTCTTACGTAAAGGACGACGCCAAGATTTTCGACGGCGTTCGCATGAACAAGTTCGGTCGCCCGTTGAGCTACTACATTCGCACCGGCATAAACGGCGACACGTTCACAGAAGTGCAGGCCACGGACGTGATTCTCCTGGCGGAACGGGACAGGGCAGACGAAGTGCGGTCACTTTCCAAGCTCGCATCGTGCATCAATCTGCTACTGGATCGGGACGAGATTCTAGATTACGAGATGCTGGCTTGTAAGCGGGCAGGGCAGATCGGGATGGCTATCGAATCGACGACTAACTCTGGCCCCGGATTCTTTAACCCGACAGAAACCGATTCAACAAACCTAACCACCGACAACCTTTTTGGTGGTGGTGCGTTGGTCAACGTGCCGATGGGTAAGACACTGCGAGAGATCAAAAACGATCGGCCTAGCCAGAATCTGCAGCAGCACATGGATCAGTACATCCGGGCAGTGGCGTCCGGCCTCGGCGTGCCTTACGCCTACATCTGGTCGCCTAATGAGCTGACCGGCCCCAGCCAGCGGTTCGTTCTCGCCCAGGCTCAACGCCGATTCGATGAGATTTCCGACGCGGTAATCGAGCAGATGCTGAAACGGGTTCGCAAGTGGGCACTGGCAAAGGCGATCAAACGTGGCGATCTGACTCCGCCCAGGGGAATGGCGATGTGGTGGGAGGCGGTCTATCACACGCCAGCTCGCACCACGATCGACGCCGGCCGGGACAGCGCCAGCGCGGAGCGCGGATCCGATTGGCAGGAGATCGTAAATCAGAAAATTGCCGAGCAGATCTACATTAAGCAAAAGGCACAGGAAGCTGGGCTGACTATGGCAGACATTCAGATCACTGGCGCACCCGTGGCTCCCGCTGCACCCATTTCCGCCACGCCACCGGCAGCACCACTTCCAGAGGATACGACCGTACAGCCTCAACTTGAGGAAGCGATCGAGCCAGTACAGGCATCAGTTCCCACAACGGAAACCTTCACAATGCGCGACGATCCAGATTTCAACCTTACCCCAAAAGAGATGAACATGGTGGTCAAGGCAATCGGGATCGGTGCAAAGCCAAAAACAAAAAAGAAAAAATAGTTGATTAAGCCTGCTGGGTAGGAGCAGGCTAATGGGATGGGTGCTTTGTTGATAGTTATTGTTGGGATAATTCTTGGAATTTTAACACTTCTTTTGCCTGTGTTCGTTTTTCAGATATCAGGCGCAACAGTTCGTAGCGAGGAACTGTTGAAAAAAGCCTTGGCTGAACTTGAGAAAATTAACGAACATCTAGCTTCTTCCAATCCTCCGCAGGAGTAATTTGACACGC
>RGUK01000226.1 GCA_010027825.1 bacterium | reverse complement strand
GCTCCAGTTGGGTCATCAGAAGATGCATGCGCTCGACCGGAATAATTATGTGGTTGGCGCGGGTGGCACTGGGGCACTCAGCAGATCCTATTCGCACCTCCTGGTACGAGCGGCAGGTGATCCTAACAATGCTCATGCACCAAGCGGTGAAACCGATCCTCAATATCCCCAAGACCAGTTTGATCCGACACTCAATCTTGACGTGCTGGTCAACAATAATGACAACGGAACTCTAGAGATGCAAGGACAGCAACTGAGGAACGTCACCGTTACTCGCAACGCTGGAGTCCAAAACGTTTACAACTCAAACATTTTTGGCAACAAGCGCTTCCGCCCTGCCTATCGCCTCAACAACCACGGCTTGATGGTCATGGCCGACGTAGTGCACGACGTACAGCGGATCCCGGTGGTTGTTGCCGGCGCGCTGGGGTACATCTCGGGTGACGCTTATCCCTACAATGACGAAACGTCACGCAACTTTTATGGCTTCATTCCACAGCGCTCCCGCTACCGGGGGTATGGGGTAAAAAGCTTTTTGGTATTCGACCGCCTTGTCATTCCACGGCCACTCAATATTTCCTACCGCACGCTGTATGCCTACAACGATTTGAAAGACCTAAGCAACCTGAAATTTCTTGGCTTCGGGGCGACGTGGTTCCCGTGGGAAAAGCGCAGCAAGGGCCACCTGGGGCTGGATGTAATGTTCTTGGCTGAAGTTGCCAAGCTCTACGCCTGGGATGTGAATGGCAGACACCCCGATGCAGCCATTGAAACGCAATTGGTGCGTCTGCGAAATACCTTTGCTGGCAAGGGAACGCTCTTTCGCGGCTGGCAGAGCAGCAAGCGTACAAGCAAGTACCTGGGGTACGAAGTTGATCTGCGTGCACATTACGAATTGCTTGATCACTGCGATGCGTACTGTCGCTTTAGCCTCTTTGTACCAGGCCAGCTCTATAAAGATCTTGATGGCCAACCAAACATACTTACCAGGCGCACGGACGACAGCGGTTTTGCGCGCTACGACACCCTTGGTAGCAGCACTGCGTTAGGAATTATGCTTGGCATGCAATACCGATTCTAAGAGCGTTAAGGACCCCCATGATAAAAAAATTATATTTCGTTATCCCTCTGCTGGTCGTCCCTTTCGCCTGCGCCCTGACCCCGGAAGACATTGCTTTAATTCTTCAGGATGAATGCAATCAGCATCTAGAGGAAACACGCATGATTGATTTAAACGATGAAGAATCACCCCAACGGGTTGATCAAACATTGCGCATAAAGGCCAATAGCTTCGTGCGGACAAGGCTTACCCAAAACAAGACTCCCTATGAACAGCTCCCCGCAGCACTACAAAAAGACATCGACCATGCGTGCAACACGGTCTGCAAACAGTTGCAAAAGCGAGCTGCCGACAGCAAAAAGACAGATAATCTGCTCCACCGGGCCCTGGAGCGCGTACTGTGGAAAATTGTTGAGCCGGGCGTGCGCTACTTTAATCAAGACCAGATTGACCGCCACCTGGATAATTCTTTTGCAAGCATCATCGCTGATCTGCACATTCCCCCTGCATGTCTCACTCCATCACTTAAACGCGAAATAGAAACCAGTAAACAGCGGATGAGCAAATCGTTGCACGATATGATGACCCAAACGCGCAAAGGGTACGTCACGAGCAAAGAGGTAAAAACAGTGACAAACCGCTACCTGAGAATTTTATTCAAACAGATATGGATGATAGTTCAAGGGTACGTGTACAAGGCAGTTATCGCCTCCACCCGCACCGACCACGCCGATGACACGCTCCTTGAAACCCCATCAAACGTTGCTTCTACACAAGCCTTGGCAGACTTTTACAAAAGGTTTCTGGATCAACTCAACCAGGTTCCCAACCCCACTCCTCAAATTCGATAAAGCACATGGGCCTGCCCGTTTGAACAAGCAGGCCCAAAGACTGTTCTAGAGCTTGAGCAAGCTGCCAGTCTGATCAACGGTAAGCGTGCTGCGATCAAGCGTCACTGAGCCGGATAAATAATTCTGGTTGCGCACTACAAACCTACCCGTTGAGAGCGTCAAGCCGTTTGGCGCTGCCAATGTTGCTTGGTCCATCTGCAGAGCTGCGGAGGCATCTTCAAAGGTAAGCCCATTTGGCTGGCCAGCAAAGGTGAACACGGCATCGCGGACTAAATAAAGCGTGGCATTATTCAAAATGGCAAACGGCTGTGAGGAGCCATAGGTAAAGTTGTGCGGCCCAACCATAGTCGCATCATCAACAAGTTGGATGCCGCCCGTGTTGTAGGTAAAGTCACCATTTTGAATCCACTTAACCGCCCGCAGCTGAATGACGTTGCTATCATCGGTGCAACGCACATTGTTGCCGTTCACCCCCTTAAGAATAATGCCATCCAGGAGCAACTTGGAATCGGTCCCTTGCAGAATGATTGCCCCTTGCGGACCGAGCTCCAAAATCACGCCGCTGCCCTTGAGCATGGTATCACCCTGGAAGACCCATGGATAGTTGAGGTATTCGTTGCGCGCGAGCGAGATAATAGTTTTGTTACCAAACGTGAGGGACGAGCCCGCGCCAATGCTGATGTGTTTTGGCGAAAGGTCACGCATGATTACATTTTCAGTGCGTGCTTGCACGCCGTCAGTAACAAAAAACACTTGTTCGTCACTGCGGGTGAAGCCAAGGAAATTGGTGTTGCCATCGATTAGCACATTGTAATTGAGCGATTCGTCATCCTGCAACTCTGGATAGACTTGGAATTTACGGTACGGCGCAACAATGGCATATTTTTGCAGCAACGATTCGGCGCGATAGTTATGGAAGGTTATGGTGTCACGCTTGATGGTACCAATTTCGCCATTGCCTAAAATTTCCACGTGTTCACGCAGCGGATCATTAATGAGTGCAGGTCTGATGTTCAACCGGTCAAGCGTTGCCAGCGTATCGTAGGTGAAGTCAACACGGTCTACAACCAGTTTGCCTTTAAAGCCTGGCGGACCATCGATGAACGATAAAATCTTATCTTTGGTGATGACCTTAGAACTACCCTCGACGCGCCAGGTACCTGAAGCAACATTGTAGTCGTCTTCCATTTCTAGGACCACGTCGGTCAAAATAAGTGTCGCGGTACGTGAAAGACGTATCTTGCCAGGCCCCAGCCCTTTGATCTGCACACTGGATAAACGCAAGCTGGAATCTTCTGCCACCAGAATTTGGCCCCCTTGAGAGATATCGATAACATTGCCGTTACCATTGATTTGCCCCTCCCCAACAAAGAGCCAATTGCCGGTCAAGTTAACAGCACTGTTTAGTTGAATGTCCTGTGCGGCAATCCAGAATATATCACCAGGCCATTGCGCAGACTGCCCCCCGAGCGAAATGCGACGATTGTTTAAAAACACCCAGCCAGAGTCTTGGATAATCGCGTTGTCGCCAAAGCGCAAGTCATCCTGCAGCTGCAAAGCACCGCCATTGAGATTAACATTCGTGTTGACCGTGTTTTGCACGGCAATGTTCAGGAGGGACGTCTCATCGGCAACATTCAAATCATTGTCACCGAAAAA
>RGUK01000225.1 GCA_010027825.1 bacterium | reverse complement strand
TCGATGCTCTCCGTCAGCGCTTCGGTTCCATCGGCGTCAATAAAATCAACGTTTCTGATGTCGATGATGACATTGCGCATGGTGGTTGGTACTTGCTCAAGGCGACCGACGTGAGCAGGGGAATTAATATAGGCCAGGGGTCCTTTAATCGAGTAAACCATGGTGTCGGGTTGATTTTCTGGCTTTGTGGAAGGCATAGTTTCCAATACTTTTTCGTGGTACCCCCGCGAGCATTTTTCCATGAAAATGAGCATTGCCATGACGGCCCCAAACAAAATGCCCACCGTCGGATCATCATAAATAGTAATAAAGGCAACGATGAGGGAGAGAGCAAAGTGTTTTTTGTCACGGCGGTAAAGACGTGAGAAGTGCTCCATTTCAATCATGCGGAAAGCAACAAACCCCAGCATGGCAGCAATGACAGCCAAGGGCATGTAAGAAAAATAGGGCAAGAGCAAATAGGCGACCAGGGCTACGGTTATACTTGCAATAGCGCCGGCGATTTTATGGGTTGCCCCACTGCGGATATTGAGTGCCGTACGAGCAAGCGCTGCGGTTGCTGGTAGTCCTCCTGCAAACCCGGTAAGCATGTTTGCCAAGGCAAGCCCCAATAATTCTTTGCGCTTGTCGTGTTTAGTTTTGGTGATGCCATCGGCTATGCGAGCAGATACAAGCACTTCAATCATGCAGATTGCCGCGATAGAGAATGAGGGAAGCGGAAGTGGAACGCAGGCAAGTTAATTAAGCTGGCCGAGATCACGCCGTACTTGGTCCCAATCGTTTGCAAATGCCACGGCAGCAAGCCATGGGTGGCCGCGTAGCCAATCAAGATACCGAAAGGCGCAAGTACAATTGCTCCTGGCAAGCGAGGAGTGAAGAAAGCAAAGCCCAACAGCCCTGCAAGGAATGCTAAGAAAATACCCAAAGCGTACAAATTCGTGTCGGCAAGATGAGATAAAGACGAAAGAGCTTGCGCGATCAGATTGGAAGATTTGCTGCTTGCTACCAGGCCCAAGGCAGGGTTGATTTGCCCAATTAGGATAATGCCTGCAATCCCCAAAATAAAGCCGTGCAGGGCGCTGCCAGGAATGAAGGTTAGGTAGCGTTCTACCCGCAAATGATAGCAGCCGTAGGTGATGATGCCAGACAAGATGGCAATCATAGGTAAAGATTCAACGCCAAAAGCAGCGGCGTAGCCGGCAAGCAATCCTACCAAGGCGCCTGCTGGGCCGGTGATATTGTAGTGGCTGCTGCCTGCCAGTGCGCCCACAATGCCCGCCCACACCGCGGTGATGATGCCTGCAAGTGGCGATGCACCTGAGCCGACAGCGAGCGAAAGAGCAAGGGGGATGGAAACCAGCCCCACAGTAATGCCTGGGATTAAATTGCGAATAAACAGACGAAATAAGGTTTTGGCCATGGCAACTAAAGGTCTGAGGGGTGGGACGATATTGGCAGGCCTAAGCATACCACATTTGTGGTGCCGCGCCATACGTCTTGTGCGGAAACGCCCAGCTCTGGCATAAAGCTAGGGCTGGCAGTTTTGGCAGCAACAATGGCCGTTGATGATCGGAGTGGCCGTGCCATACGAAGCTTTAGCGAAGTATGGCGGAGAGGGTGGGATTCGAACCCACGATGCCAGTTTCCTGGCATAGCCGCTTTCGAGACGGCCGCTTTCAACCACTCAGCCACCTCTCCATCTGAAGTCGTTTTGACGTGCTTGATTAAGCTGCAAAGCATCGTCAAAAACGAGCATTTTAGAATTTCAATAACTATTTGCAATCTTGGCAAAACTGCAGGTATTATTATGTGACATTTTAAGCTAAAAATACGTTTTATTGAAGAGAAATAAACATTAAAAGGTCCGTAGCGGGGAACCTTTCTGCTCTCTCTATACCCTGGGAGGATTCTATGACAGTTCCAACAACACGTGCTGTTGTCTTAGCGGCGGGCAAATCGAGCCGTTTTAAAACGAAAAAAAGCAAATTATTGTTCAATATGTGTGGCCAGGCGATGGTGCTGTATCCTCTCCGTGCCTTGGAAGCGCTAGACATCCCAATGACCGTGATCTTAGGGCATCAAGCTGAAACCGTGCAGGAAGAAATTGTTCGTGCCGGGATCAAAGATGCTAGCTTTGTTGAGCAAAAAGAGCAGTTGGGAACCGGACACGCGGTTTGGTGTAGTAAAGACACCTGGGATGCGGATAATATTCTCATTTTGTATGGCGATATGCCGCTGATGACCACGGCAGTACTCAAGCAGCTGATGGATGAGCATGCTGCTGCCGATGCTGCGATTACCTTCTGCACTTCTTATGTACTTGATCCATTTGGGTATGGGCGAGTCATTGAGAAAGACGGCAACTTTGAAATCGTGGAAGAAAAGGACTGCACAGATGAGCAGCGCCTTATTAACCGCATCAATGCTGGCGTTTACATGATGAAGCGCAGTTTCTTGCAAGCTTACATCACCAAGCTTGGGAAAAGCTCGGTAACGGGAGAGATGTATCTACCAGAACTTGTTGCCATGGCTTGCAAGGATAGTCTTGGGGTCAAATCTCTTTCTGTGCCATATGACAATGTGCGCGGCGTTAACACGTTGCAAGAGCTGTGGGGCGTTGAACAAATCAAACGTTCCGAGCTCATCAAGTATTGGATGGCGCGTGGTGTGCGTTTTGAGCTTGCACAAAGCATCCACATCGACCTGAACGTACATATTGGTGCTGGTTCGTTCATTGGCACCGGCGTACACCTGCTAGGCAACACCGTCATTGGTGAGGAATGTTTTGTGGGAGCATTTACCATTATTGAAGATTCGGTAATAGGGGATAGCACTACGGTACATTCGCATTCAGTGTTGCAGCAAACGGTGCTTGGCACGAATGTTCATGTTGGCCCCTTTGCTCGACTGCGCCAGAATGTGACGATAGGTAATGACGTTCAAATCGGCAACTTTGTTGAAGTTAAAACCGCTGAAATTGGCAACGGCACGAAGATGAAGCATCTGTCCTATATCGGCGATGCTAAAATTGGTGCTGAGGTTAACATTGGCGCTGGCACCATAACATGCAATTACGATGGGTTGAAGAAAAATACCACCGTTGTTGAAGATGGTGCTTTTGTTGGAAGCAACAATACGCTTATTGCGCCGGTGGTGGTTGGCAAGGATGCCTACACGGCGGCAGGCTCGGTCGTGAACATTGACGTTCCTGCAGAGGCGCTTGAAGTGTTGGGCAACAGCGGTGCTGAGCGTATTGATTCGCTCGTTCACGACATGGTCGAGAACAGCGAGGTCGCTGGCGACATTGTGCAGAGCGATGAGTACGGCGGAGCAATGCTCAGACTCCGTGAATTCATGTTTGAACGCGTTTATCTAGGGCCCGAAGCTCGAAGCGAGCACGCTCGCATCGAGTCAGTGATCGGCACGCTTTTCAATCACTACGCCGCAGACACGTCGCGCATTCCCAAGGGCGTTTCACCCGAGGGGGCAACAGACTCAGAACTAGTGACCGACTGGATCGCAGGCATGACCGATCGCTTCTGCATCAGGTCGTTTGAAGAGATTGCCGTGCCGG
>RGUK01000224.1 GCA_010027825.1 bacterium | reverse complement strand
TGCTAAATTGACTCCCACCAAAATTGGGGCAGATACGGATTGGCAAACTGTTTCAACTTGTGCGTTTCACAATGTTGCACTCAAAACTAACGGCACTATTTGGTCTTGGGGTGTGAATACATTTGGCCAACTTGGCGACGGCACAACGACAAACAGATTGAGTCCGTTTCAAATTGATTTTGCCACAAATTGGCGGCAGGTTTCTGCCGGGCGCAATCACACCGTAGCATTAAAAACAAACAACACCATGTGGGCGTGCGGTATAAATAATTTAGGCCAATTGGGCGACGGCCTGACCGCGCCGCAATTTACATTCGTGCAAGTCGGCACCGCGACAAACTGGCAAACAGTTGCGACCGGAAACAGCAACCACACAATAGCCGTAAAATTTTGACGTAAACATCCAGCAAAGATAAAACACGCAAAATTCGTTATACTTAGTCGTGCACTTTGTCGGCACGGCGGTTTCAAAAATTAAATGAGCATATCATGGCGTTTCCAGCTAATCCTACAATTGGACAACAGTACACAACCGGCGGGCGCACATATTTGTGGACCGGATACGTGTGGAATTCCGCACAAGTAACACTCGTTACAGGGCCCACCGGACCGCAGGGGGTTTCAGGCGTCAACGGGCCAACCGGCGCGACGGGCGTTGCCGGACCGACAGGTGCTGCGGGGCCGCAAGGTGCTACCGGTCCGGCAGGTGCAACTGGACCAACCGGCATGACGGTGACCGCCGGATCTGGGTTATCAGGCAGCTACAACAGCGGCACCAACAATCTCACTGTTACTACCACAGAAACCGCGGCCGCACTCGCACTCGGTGCTGTATCCGGCACCACCCCAATAAATTTTGGAACTGATCGTTTAATTCAGACGCTGACCCTCGGCGGCGCTGCGACAACGTTTACAAAAGGCACCAACTGGCCAACAACAAGCACGATCAGCGCAGACGTAATTTTAAAAATAACTGTTAATAGTGCTACCAGTATTACTTGGAGCATCGTAACTGACTGGTTTAGTCAGCCGGCTGTCGGTGCTTTGGTTGCGGGAACGCATATATTTCTATTGCGTGCGGTCGGCACGTCGGTTGTAGAGGGGCATTACGTAGGCCTTAAAACAAATTAACCGCAGCGACCGAGGTTAGTGCAAACTTTTTACACTGTTTGTCAAAATAATTTCTACGCACAGGAGTGCCCATGTTTTACAACACGCGAAATAACGTAATACAGCCGTTGCCGCTGAACGGTTATTTTGAAGACGGTACGCTGGTACAAGGCCTCGATCTGGCCGATCAAGAGACACAAAAACTGTGCGGTTTTTTGCCTGTAATTTCTGATACGCCGGCACAACCAGAAAATACGGTGGAAGATAGCGCACAACGTCAAATTACGGTAAACGAAAACAGCGTAAGCGTGGTTCGTGTTTGGGTGCCAGCACCATCGCCGCCTGTCCCGGACACGATCAGTGCTAGACAGATACGGTTGTGGTTAATTGATAACAATATCAGTTTAACCAACGTCGAAACCGCGATTGACACGATTGTTGATGAAAAATTGAAAGAAAAAACACGTGTAGAGTGGGAATACGCACCATACATTGAGCGCACGCACCCGTTGATTGAAAGTCTTGCTTCGCATCTTGGTTTAACTTCGGAACAAGTGGATCAGGGATTTATTGCCGCGAGCGTTTTATGAGTTTTCAAGGCAACAACACTTTAATTGCGGGCCGCAAAAACCCAGTGTTTTTTTTATTGAACGAAGATGAGTGGGTTAAAGCACTGCATTATAATCCCGCCACACAGACGTATTCTTTTTATCCAACGCAAAGCGACGCCGTTCCGACACCAGTAACAGCAAACTCGGTCGGCGACGGTTCCGCAGGGCAAACTGGCAATTTTGCCAATGTCGGTAATAACGCTGTCTGGAATAATACTGCGCTGCCTACAACCGTAGGAACAAACGGCGGTCCAAGTTATTTTGGTGTTTTTGATGGTGCCGGAAATATTAACGAGTGGACCGAAGGAATCAGTTCAACTTTACGAATTCGGCGCGGTGGTTCGTTTGGCACGTCGGCAACAAGTACAAATATTGGTAGTCGTTTCGGTTTGAATCCCGCGAATAAAGACTCGTTTACTGGTTTTCGTATTGGATCGTATTCATACGTTAACCGGAATTTTGTACATGTGTATACGCAGACGAATTCGGACGTTAGTAATCCTGGCTACACCACCCTCGGCACTACTTTTGGCGTTGTGCCATATCGTTTTTATGTCAGCAAATATCTAGTAACAAATGAAGAATATTGTGATTTTTTAAATAGCGTCGCCTCTGGCACTTTCACTGACACATACGGTTTGTTTGTATCCACAATGCAGAATACGGTTTACGGCGGTATCAATAAAAATACGCTGCTCAATACGTATTCGTTTAAAACAAATTACAACAACAAACCCGTAAATTTAATAAATTGGTTTAGTGCAGCGAGATATTGCAACTGGTTGACAAATGGAAAACCAGTTGGTCCGCAGGGTTTAACCACAACAGAAGCCGGTGCTTACTATTTAAACGGTGCGACATCCGGCGTGGCGATTACAAGAAATCCGCGCTAGTGCAAACTCGAAGGCAAACACATGTCGCAAAAACGTATTTCAGATCTGTCAGCGAAACCAAATCCAGGTCGCGACGATTTATTGGCTATTGTCGATCAGAACGCTGAGACTCCGACGACAAAGAAAACGACTGTCGGTGCGGTTCTTGACGTTTTAAATGCCGACATTCAGGCCGAGATTGGAACCGCGAACGGCATTGCGCCGCTCGGGCCAGACGGTAAAGTTCCGACCTCGGTTTTGCCGGCCGGCTTAATTGGCGTCACCGGCCCAACGGGACCAGTCGGTGCAGTTGGTGCGACTGGCCCTCGCGGTTCTACGGGTGTGAGCGGTGCGACCGGTTCCCGCGGGGCCACTGGCGCCACGGGTGCGGTTGGAACTACGGGGGCTACGGGGTTACAGGGTTTCACAGGCCCGACCGGCCCGCAAGGTGACGTCGGGCCGCAGGGTGCTACTGGTCCAACCGGTATTCCTGGCGTTTCGGGTTTACAGGGCGCACCAGGGCCGACCGGCTCAACTGGCGTTGCTGGTCCCGCTGGTGCAACAGGCCCCGCCGGTGTAACAGGTCCGTCTGGCGAGCAAGGTGCTGACGGTGCAACTGGTGCAACCGGCCCCGTTGGTCCGACTGGTTTTCGTGGCCTTAAAGGCGATCCCGGAAACATCGGAACTAGCGGAGCTACGGGAGCAACAGGTGTAAACGGTTCTACGGGTCCGACCGGCCCCCAAGGCCCGACCGGGGTCGTTGGCCCAACTGGTATACGCGGTGCGACGGGGCCATCTGGCCCGCAAGGTGCGTCTGGTTTACGCGGCTCTACGGGTATGAGCGGGCCGCCGGGCGCCACGGGTCCGGCGGGGTTAGACGGCTCAACTGGCCCGACAGGTATTCAGGGGCCGTCCGGTATTCCTGGTGCAAGTATTACCGGTGCGACTGGTTCTCGCGGGGCTACAGGATTACAAGGACCCG
>RGUK01000223.1 GCA_010027825.1 bacterium | reverse complement strand
TTTTATAGCAAGGAGAAACCGCAATGGATTCCGAAAACAAAGTTACGATGGAGCTGACCCAGAAAGAAGTCGAACTCATACAGAAGGTTCGCCAGTACGAGCAGACACGGATGAGCCCCCTAGACGACAATTGGTATCCCGCTTGTGGTGGCACTGAACAGGTTTTTCGTAGTCGTTCCGGTCGCCGCCTCCTGTATTGCTGGCAGCCCTCGACGGGCAAGCATGTGTATTTTGATGTGGACAACGACGTGTTTTTGACCAACCAAGAGGCCGAATTGGCTATGATGATGTACTAATGGCCGGAGAATGAGATATGTTGACAATTCAAGGTGGTTATGGTACAGAATCTGTTTTTAAGTTTGAAAAAATGGAGGCTGCTCGTGAAGATAGAATTTGAAGTAGAGTACGATAGTGATTGCTCAGCTTAAACAAAGGGAAACAAAATGAATCCTCACGCAGGTTGGTCTAATTTGGGTTTGTGTGTGCTGTGCGGGAGCGATGACCCCGCCGACCCATGCGACCCGTCGCCCGAATCAATGCTTGGGAAGATTGAGGATAAGGTCGAGCTAGTAAACGACCAAAGGCTTATTATACAAGAATTATCCCTGCTTCTGGAGAAGGTATCTGAAGAATTAAGAAACATTAACGAAAAGAACTTTTCTTTATCTCAAGAAATGCGAAAATCCGCCCGATTGTACAAAAGGCGATACTAATCTAGGAAAAACCATGGCCATTCGACGTTCCAGTATTGCAAAGAGAAGAGGGGAAGAGGGGGCTGTACCCGTTTCTCCAATCAAAAAAGAAATCAGTTACAGCCAAGCCCTCAGGGAGGCTAAACAAATCTTGGGGGCCCAAGCTCGGGTTTGGCACAATAATCGCGCACAGGTAGAAGTGGGGTTCCAACTCTCCGATGGCAGAGACATCAGGTCTACCGGAGCGACTTTTCGTGAGGCAATCGAGAACCTCCGCCCAACTCCGGTTTAGTTTATGTCTATGACTGAATCAAAAAGGGAGTCCTGTGAACAAATTGTGGACGCCCTCAAGTATCTGTTCAATAGCGGCAAGATGGACCTGCTCAACTATTACAAGGGCGTAATCTCCGTCGCTTCCGAATTCGCCAAGTTCGATGAGATGGAGGATGTTGTTCAATTGCTATGTCTCATACCGGGCAGCTTTTTTGCTGAAGAGCTGGCAACACACCTGCAATCGGACCCTTTGTTTATGGACGTGTGCCACAATCTCGCGTCACAACTCAAGGCCTCGGGCTTGGTGATTTTGGCACCAGAGCCCGTGTTGACTATGCCCCCCGCAGAAGCCTAGAGTCCAGAGTATTCGACCGACACCTCTCCGTTTTGGAGGCGTATGGACTTTATGTTCATCGACCTCAATAATGCAATCAAACCGGACAGGTGCCGTGTCTCATTCTGTACATCTGGGCTAGTTTGCTTAGTTTGAGAAACAATCGTGCTCGGTGGGGGTAGGGTGCCCTTCGGCTCCATTCCCAGAGAGCCCCGAGTGGCCTTGAGGGTTTCCGAGATGTAGGCTGTTCCCATCGCCATCCCAAACTTATTTAGCAGGGCCGCCCTCGCCTGAGCCACGGTCGCACTGGGGTGTTGTAGGGCCCATTCTGTAAGAAACTTGGCCCTTGTGTTCTTGTTTGCTCCGCCCACCACTTCTGTTTTTTCTGCTTGTTGCGCTTCCATACCGCCTCCTTGTGTGAGAATTATTTGAACATCGTTACCAAATAAGGCAACCCCATACGCTACTATATTTCTGCAAAACAACCTTTAGGAGTACAAATGCCCGATTTTAACAAACACGTTGAATTTACTGAAGTTGACCGCGTTATTGATGGTGCCGAGACCAAGACTCTGGCCGTTACGGGCGTGGTTGCCCATTTAAGTTCAGGCTCGCTTGACTTTACGGACTCCAACATCTTTCTTGATAACCCGGTTCCGGTTCTGGGCTTGGGGGACTTGGTGGTGGGGTACGCCACCATCTCTTTACAGGGCCAATCCCTTGTGGCCGAAGTATTTCTCCGATACGACTCCGAGGAAAGGCTTCTGGTTGAGAACGGCGAAAGCCTCTACCCCCACATCAACGGTCAAATGCATTTAGACGGTAAGGCCTCATTTGAGGGTGCCCTGAATCTTCATAGCCCCAAATGTCCTGTGGCCAACCTTTATGTGGACTCTCTGTTTTTGAGTCGAAGCCCGCCCACCAACACCGCTATCCCCGCTCTGGGGAAGGCCAGTCTGTGACACCCCAAAGGCTGGATTTGCTATTTTGGGTCACAGGAGTATTGGCCATCTTTGATGGAATGTGTGCTGTTGTCTGTAATTCTGTGCCCGAACTAAACTCCCTTACGGGTTTGTTCGTCGGCTGCTCATTATCCTTCTTTTTCGCATGTTTGGCTTATTACATGATTGGGAAGGATTTGGAAAAAAGGAAGAAATAATTTCCTTCTATCGCCCACAATCTTAGGGTTTAGGAGGGCCTATGCTCTTATCCGCCAGAATGCTTTCGGACGTTCAAAACGTCAACAGTTTTGAGTATGTAGACCAAGTAGAATTCATGGAGGGCGACTCCCTTTATGTTTATTTCCAGCTAGTAGACGCTACTCAGGACAGGCCAGACCAAGGTTTTAGCCCTGCGGGACGCAGGTACGTGCCCCAGTCGGGCTCTACCCTTCAGGTTGTGCTCAACAACATCGACGATGCCAAGAAGGTAACCCGTACCGCAACTCAGGCATTCCCAAGTGCCGACAATTCTATTTGGAAGGTACAGGTTCTGTCCGGCGACAAAATCTCTGGAACGGTGCAGATGAAGCTTTCTTTGACGGAATCCGGAACCACCAAGAACGCTTTGGTTAAGGGCGCACTGCGAGTGCATAGTCAGGCAGGTCCATAATGGCTGACTATACTAAGAGCAAGTCGGGCCCGGGCGGAGTATTCCTTGATGACGCGGTTGAGTCGGAATGGAATCGAATCGAGCCCCTCATCACCCCCACCCAGCTCCAGATGCGACACCTCTTCGGTATCCCCCTCGTGTCTGCCATGAAAGACCCTATTACCAACAGGGCCATGGTCATGACCTCGGAGATGCTTAAGGACATTATCGACCGAGCCTGCTCGATGGTGGAAATTGACACTGGAGTGGACATTTTCCCCACCAGAGTTCAGGAAAAACACCCCTTTGACCGGCACGAGTTTGAGGCTTGGGGTTACCTAAAGGTTAAACGCCGCCCAGTTGCTACCATTGATAGACTAACCATTACTCCTGCAAGCAATGTGGACGTGTTCGAAGTACCTCAGGCTTGGATTGAGACAGCCTACTTGCCTACGGGACAAATTAACCTTGTGCCCATTCTGGTGAATCAAGGCGCTACCGGTGCATCCGCGACCGGCAACATCCTCTTCCTCCAATTGCTTCAGGCTCGCCCTTGGATGCCAGCACTGTGGCTTGTGGAATACACCAGCGGCTTTCCCAACGGCCAGTTGCCCAGAATCGTCAACGAGCTGATTGGCGTCTATGCTGCTATTGAGGTTTTGTCCTTGCTTGCCAGCACTTACGCCAAAAGCAC
>RGUK01000222.1 GCA_010027825.1 bacterium | reverse complement strand
ATGCAGGGCATCTAGTTCAGCCACTGGATCAAGTTCCCGACTGCGCACCTTAACGGCAAGGGATGCCTTTGCGTAAGCCCTTGGCTTGAATAATCTTTCAATTTCGTCAACCCATGCACTGACATTTTCACGTTCAACGTAAATCCCTGCCTTGCCGCAGTTTTCCTGAAGCCCTGGTGTGCCGGTGCTGATGACTGGTATGCCGCTGCACATAGCTTCAGTGGCTGTCCGGCCCCAACTTTCGTACTCGGATGGCATGATGAGGATTCGCGTCTGTCGGTATATGGCCCTGATGTTATCGGTCTTTGGCACCACCGTCACATTGGCCGGCTGGTCGGTGTACTGACCAATCTTCCAAGGCTCGGAATAGGACCCGACCACCCCGATGAACTTTCGGTGAGGCATGGCTTCAGCGATCTGCCGAAGGATATGCCCACCCTTGTTATTGTCAAGGTTTATCAGCGTGATGGCTATATTCAGTGACGGGTCGATGTTGGTGTCATAAAACCGCCAGTCCACCGGTGGATGTAGTACAATGCTGTCATGCTTGTATCCAAGTTCCTGCTTGGCCCATTCGCTGTTATACACAATGAATTGTGGCTTTTCTGCCGTCTCGATGTTCAGGCTCTTGTGCGTGTTGTGTATCAGATGAAATACAGGCCTCCGTTGTATGGCACCCATCCCAATCGTCCAGTTGGTGTAGTCAAGGTGCGTGAATGCCATGTCTGCCCACCGGAACAGGTTTAATGTGGTATTCTGATCGGGCGGGAACACATCGACATTGTCGTATATGTAATGGCTTTCAATCTTGTACTGGTTGGCCTGATGTAGCAGGACCTTCACCGTGTCCCCCTTCGTCTGCATGTGCTTGTTGATGCCATGCAGCATGAACTCGGCCCCGCACAGGTGTTCAGGCGGGTATAGGTGGACGCTTGCAAGGATGTTCATATAACTGTCCAGTTTGGTGGGTAGATGTCCGACGTGTCAAGGTGTGCCGCAGCAGGACCGAACCACTGCCGTGGTGCGACTACTTGCGATGAATTAGCAAGCCATGCGCCCCACCAGCTGAATGTGCTGTTGGCGATGATGTGGCGGTGGCATTCCGTCATGGCGTGCAGTGCATCGAAGGTGCTGCCTGTATGGAACCAACTGCGTCCGTCAAGCAGGTTGCGCAGTATCTCGTATGCCTTCTCGGCATCGTCACTGAAAACAATGTAAGGCCCTTGCACAGCACGCATGGCCTGTTCATAATAGTCTCGGGTGCAGATAGGGTGGTAATCGCTGCCATAGTCACCACAGCGCACATGGATGGCAGTGTATGAATTGACTTTCGCCGGTTCACGGAACGTGAACAGATGCCTGATGTATTCGGCGCAGTGGGCGAAATACTTTTCACTTTGCATGTGGCCCACATAATTGACACCGTCCGGTTGATTGAGGCCCTGCCATCCCCAGTTAATAAAGTGTTCAGGCAGTTCGGTGGTTAGCCTTGGTATTTGTTTCCAATTCGGAAACCACCCGCCTATGTCTATATCCTCCGTGCTGCCAAACCTCTCTTTTGCATCATGGTTGATCCATTCGGGAAAGGCAAAGTCATACCCATTGGTTTTTGCTATTCCAATGGTTGAAGCCACCTGGAACATTTGATTTCCCAGGCGGCCGTGCCTTCCCAGTTGTCCGAATGTCACCATTCGTTGTTGCGTTTCCGGTGGTGATGAAATATGACAGGGTAATTATCCGTGTACGTCCCTTTGTCGTATATAAAAGCGTAGTTATTGTACGATGCCGGCCACCAGTGCAATGGGATGTTATGGGCCTGCGCCACAGCGGTCAGTATGGCCTGATCGTGCCGATGCTCTTGAAATGATGGGTATTGATCGGGACCGCAGACGTCATCAATGTAATGGTCAACCCGGCACCATGACAGCCATTCATTTGCCACCTGCAAAGCAAAGTCAGATACCTTGAACACCATTGCAGATGCCTGCACCTGGTGGCCATCCTTGCAGCCCAATGCGTCAAATACTTCCCGCTTGCACCAATCACGATGCTGGTAGTTGTTGCCGAACAGGAAAACATCTAGATTGTCAAGCTGCATCTTTTTTATGATATAACCTATATCGCTGACAAACTCAACACCGGCATCAGTGTAAACGTAATATTCGCCATCACGTCCATTTTGTAAAGCCTTATGTATGATATATGGCTTCCAAAGCCAATATCCTGCGCCTCTTTGTTGTGATAAAATATGCTTATTAGTTTCTACAAAAACAGGATCAATATCTATCTGTAATACTGCATTACATCGACCTAATGCGAGTGCACTTCTTCTAGACAACTCGAGTGATTTGCTCATGTTGTCCGATGCATACGAAAGATGATAGATCATGGCAGGCTATTAAGGTAGTTCTCGGATGCCTTGAACGTGTCGGTGTAGTCAACATCAGTATCCCACAGATCCGACCTTCCAGGGCGTTGGTACGACAGGAAAGGACTGCATACATAGGCGTTAAGGCTGCGCAACATCTTGGCATCCAAAAATGCGTCATACATCTGTTCGCCATCGTAGGCGTCAAGTATTTGTTCGACGGCCTTGTGGGTGTAAATTATGGCGTGTGTGGTAAAAGCGTTAAAAATGCGGAAAAGATGTTGTGAAACTCGGATAGGTGGGATAAAATCGGGGTGCGGTTTTACGTTTGCGCCCAAGTACAACATATCCCAATCATTGGGCAATTGCGACAATATCGGTTCAATCAGGTCAAGATTGCGCAAATCTGCGTCATCCTCCATAACAAGGATGGTTTCATAATCCGTGTCGTGGAATATCGTCAGGATCTCCCTTTGCGACAGATTGAATGACCGCTTGGGGTTTTCGTCCTTGATGGCATGAAAAAAAATGTAGTCAAGGCCATTTTCCTTGGCTGCCTTGTCGAACAGGTATTGCCTGTCGAGGCGTGGCTGATGGGTCAGCACGACCACCTTGTCAACGTAGTGCTGAAGCATTGGTGCGTGTTATACAAACAAAGATAGGGAGGCCGCGACTTGCGACCTCCCCAATCTTCTGAATGGCCCGGTTAGGATGCGGTGCCGGTGGTACCGTACACTGCGGCGGTGGGCTGGAACGAGAGAAGCTCGATCCTTGCCTCGGCCCGGTAGGTTACCAGGTTCTTCACGAAATCGTCCTCGTTGAACTCCGTGCTGCGGACCGCGAGGCCGGAGGCCTGAGCGATTCCGAAGGCATTGGTGTTCATGGCGTAGAACCTGCTGCCAGTGACCTGCGAATGAGGCACGACGGGAACACCATTGATGCGTATGGCACCGGCGGCATCGACAGCCACGGAGGCAGGCACGCTGAAGTCGGCAGGCTTGGTGAGCAGGAGGGTGGACCATGCTTCCCAGGTGGTCAGGATCAGGTTGGCCTGTCCGAGACCCAGTTTGCCATGCTGTGCAAGGCCATCGATCATCTTGGCAACCGTGAGGGTCTGCGAAGTGGAAAGGGCCGTTGCGTTGGTGGCAATCGTGTTCAGGAACCTGGTGTTCACAGCCCGGTTCCAGTCCTCGATCAGCGATTGCGACAGGTACGACTGAAGGAAAGG
>RGUK01000221.1 GCA_010027825.1 bacterium | reverse complement strand
CGGCAGCGATCGCTGCCGGGTGGGGGTTGGTTTACATCTTCATTCGATCGAGCGCGAGGGCTGCGAGCATGGCGAACAATGCCAAACAGAGCGAGCCAAGCGGCGGGACGATCGAGCCGATGATCGAGCCTAGTGCGAGGCCAAGTAGAAAGGCTATCTTCACGGCGCACCCAGTCGAGGGTCGAGGCCTTCCATTTCAAACCAATCGGCGATCACGGTCTCGGCATACGAGCCGTCTGTTTTGATGGTCTCGACGGTTTCCCCGGCGTCGTGTTCTTCGATTTCGGTTAGCAGCGCGAGGGCTTTGGCGGGTGCATCGTGTATCCACTGCGAGAGAGTGCCGCGAATGTACGAGTTGCGAGCCGCGCGGAGTATTGAGGGCAGCGAGGCGCGCGTGATCGGTTCGGGTTTTTTCTTCGGCACGATCGCGGGGGCGGTCGTGCTTGAGAGGTTTTGCCAGTCGTACTCGTCGGCGTAGGCGTTCGACCAGTAGGTTGAATAACTGGGGGCCATGTTGTACTTGGCGGCGGGCCAAGCGTAAGTATTCGACAACCATGCTCCACGGAATTCGACACCACTGGCGCGGTTGATGATCACAACATCACCGGCGGCGGTCATCAGTCCAAACTTGTTCGATGAACCGATAGCCGAACCGATAAACCTTTGCCAAGAGTCGCGCAAGATGATCGACTCGTCTCCAAGCACGGCGGGGCGAATGATGTTCTCGACGAAATGCCACGTGTCCGATTTTGTTTTGTCGGCATCGTTGCCCGTGGATAGCACGCCATTGTGAGCGAGCGCGACTCGATCGGTCACGTTGTAGGGGTGACAGTTTGCGAGGTCGATATCACCGTGAGTTTGCATACGCGCATGAACGACACACTCGCGACCTTCGGCGTGTTCGCGATAAAAGGCTGCGAATTCTTCGGCGTTGCGAGGTAGTGCTTTGGCTATTACAAGCGCGCCACGATCGGCATACATAATGCCGAGTCCGTCAGAGTTTTGAGCGTACACACTCGCGAGGAATTCATCATCGAATTGCGTGTCGGGTTTTTGGTGAATCAATAAACACATTTTCTTTGGTCTCCTATCAGGCTGCGTTTTCGGTAACTTGGAACAGGCCGCTCGTGCGTTGCGCGATGTAGTCACGCATCGTTTCGGTTTCGTTGGGCATGGCGACGGCGCACCAAGCGAGAAAGTCTCGCGCGTTGAGTTGGTATGCGGTCTGCTCGATCACCGCGCAAAAATTTAGCAGTGCATGGCAGAACTCGACGGCGGCGATCACTGCGTCGTATTTGAGCGAGCCTCGGAAGATTCGGAACTCGATTGTATTTCGGCAAGTGAGGTTTACCGCTTCGTAGCGATCTGCGGGTAAATGAGCGGTCGCCAATTCTTTGTCTCGGATGTTGCAGAATCCCGTATTGTACCGGCGCGCGAGTGCGGTGATAAAAGCGTCGTTTCTCGGGTCGTTGATAAAAACCACAGCGCGCGCGATCTGGACGTTCGATAATCCAGTGCGTGACACGTGGACGTGTAGTCCGCACGTCGAGGTGCGATGCGAGCGCAAGTTTCGAATCATGTTGGAATCTTTGAGGAAACCAAAAGTTTCGCGCGCGATCGGCAGCGACATGGGCTGCGTGATGATCTCGAACCCGTTGGAGAGCGAGCCGTCACGCTCAAAGAATACGCGGTGACCGAATTCGTTGCCGTTAACGTTGTCGTGAATTTTCTTTGCTGCGTCGTTGCGATCACCGTTGACTACTTCGACTTCTAACTCGATGCCTAGCAGCCGATTATTTTCGCGCGTCCAGTCGTCGGCGATCGGGACAAAATAATTTTTCGATGCGTGGTAGTCGCGGATGACTCCTCGATCTCTTGTCGATCGGTGTCGGTACTCGTCATGTTCTGCGCTGTAATAAAAGTCGTTATCGCGTTCGTCGATCGTCACTTCCTCACCGTCTCGATCGTAGGCGGTGCGTTCGTGGTCGAGGTGGACGATCGCGTCGTAATAATCGGAGTGGACGTAGTGATCTTCACGGCACGAGTTGCAGATAAGGTTCGCGGTCAGTGCTTCCCGATGCATCTGGTCGTATACGGCGATCTCTCCACAATCTTCGCACGTTCCGGTCTCGTGCCATTCGTTGATAAAGTCGTGCAGGAAGTCTCGATCGAATCCTTGCGACGATTGGTATTCATTCTGCAAGACTTCTTCGGCGTATCCGCTGGGCATGGCGCGGCGTTGTTGGATGTAGCGGCGTTGGGTGTTCAACCAAACCAGCGGATAGTAAAGGTCGGCGGCGAGGCAAGTGGTTGCGAGGGCGGAGTTAAAGTTTCGCGCGGCGACTCGCGCGAGGTCGTTCGCGTCGAGGTGGTTCGTCTGGTTCTCGATGCGCGCGATGAACCCGTACCAGTTGGAGATCGGCAGGGGGTTGCCGCTGTCGTTCCCGTTGACGATCTGCGCGACGATCTGCTCGATCATCTTATGGGCGCGTTGCGGGTCGTTGATGACGCGCAGGAAATACGGCGTTTCAAGGATTCGCATTATCATTCTCCCTCGTTGGTGTTGAGCGTGGCGTCGAGCCGCGCGATCAGTTCGTTGAGCGTGGCGGTAAGGTTTGCGACTGCTTCCCTATCCCACGGCGTTTTGGGGGTTGCGGGGTCGGCGAACACGGCGAGCGTGTTCTCGGTTTTCTCGATTAGTGTCAGTAGCGTTTGCTCTTGCATACGTTCTCCTGCTCGGCGGGATGCCGAACCCCGATTATAATGAAACCGTGAGGAATAATGCAACCATGCTAGGCTCGATCGTGGTCGCGCGGGGTTTGCCCTGGTCGTTTGCGTTTCGCCCTGGTGGTGCGGCGATCGGGTGCGTCGGGCTGCTCGATGTCGGGCTAGGCTGCGGCGCGATCGGGCGCGACCCGCAAGACGCGGCCGCGCACTCCTCTTTTCTCGCCAAACCGATGCTGCGAGGTTGCTACAGAGTTGAGGCCAATCACTTGCCTATATGTTGCTATTGCTATGTGGCAACGCCGAACGCGATGGCCTTGTGTAACAAGGCCGAGCAAAAATAAACACCGAAGGACATTACGGATTGACCGAACGGAGTTCGGAAGCGATGTGAGTAAAGAAGTGTGAAGTAACGACGAAGTTTGCTACGAACTCGCCAATACTCTTAATTTTGTTCCAAAACCTGTTCCAGATGTTCCAAAAAGCGACGTTGTATTATTCTTCCGTATTAGACGGGAAATGCGGACGTAAGTGATTGATTTTATTAGAGTGTATTAGTAGTAGTAGTAATAATAATATAAATTTGTTCCATGTTCCTGCAATATGCCAAACAATATAATTCCCAGAGGTCGGTTATACTATGTTAAGACACTGCGCGATCCCCCTCGTCCTTGCTAAGTTGACCAAGTTTGGGAATGCCCTATTTTCCAAAAAACTGGAACATTGGAACAAACTGCGTAACTACTTGATCTACAAAGTAAAAACCTGTTCCAACCAAAGATCAAACTTGGAACAACTTTTGGAACACGGCTACAAAGTTGGAACAAGGTCTTACCAAGCGCAACAAAGTTTGTACGAAAAATGCAAAAGTGACTTTTT
>RGUK01000023.1 GCA_010027825.1 bacterium | reverse complement strand
AGAACAAGACCGTCACCGCATTTCATTTGAGCCGCACCAGTACGAGTTCCCGGAACTACGCTTTTGGAAGAACTGCAAAGAGCCCCAACGCAGCTAAAGTTGTCCTTGGGTGGAGCATAACACAACCCGGACTCTAGTACAAGACCGTCTGAGCAATTCAATTTAGCTGTACTCACGCGAGTTCCTGGAACTGTGTTTTTGGAAGAACTACAAAGAGCCCCTACGCACTTAAATCCCTCTAGTGGTTTGCTGTAACAAAGCCCATCTACTAGTTCTTCTGTGGAATTACACATTTTTTGTTTAGTTATGACCGAATTATTGTCAGGTTCACACACACAGCAACCTCTAGCATGGAATCCACTAGGGCATTTGGGATAGCAAAGTTCAAGATACAAGTCTTCTGTGTCTTTACATGATTTTGTGCGAGACAACGTTTGAGCAGGGTAACGAAAACAGTCCGTAATCCATGTTTTGTAACATCGATTTCCTGGACCATCGCCATTACAGCCCAAAAGACCCCACGAATAGTTGTAGTACCCGCCGCATCCTTTAGTACATGTAGCTGGAAAGGTTGTATAACCCTCAGGACAAGTTGACAAATCGGCAGGTCTTCCAACACCTCTTCCTTTTGGATCCAACCAACAGCTAGTGCCATCATCTCTATAACCAGGTGGACAAGACGCCATGTCTGGAATACGTCCTACACCACGTGTGTACACACAGTCCACTCCGGTGTCTGTTGTACCTGGAGGACATACTTTTCCAATAACAATTCCTCCGGTCGTGGTCCAATCATATCCGTCGGGTGGCTGTGCATAGCACTCAACACCACGTTGTATGGTGCCTTGTGGACACGCCAGTTTTCCTGCTTGACCCACGCCTCGGGTATATGTACAATCGACGCCCGTGTCTGTAGTACCCGGAGGACACACCTTTCCAACAAGTGCGTAGCAATCAGCACCCCGCTGAATGGTACCTTGTGGGCACGTAAGTTGACCTGGCTTTCCAACGCCTCGAGTATATGTACAATCGACGCCCGTGTCCGTAGTACCCGGAGGACACACTTTACCGACAAGTATGCCCCCTGGTGTGGTCCAATTGTATCCTTCTTGTGGCGATGCGTAACAATCAGCACCCCGCTGAATGGTGCCTTGAGGACACACCAGTTTTCCTGCTTGACCCACGCCTCGGGTATACGTGCAATCCACTCCAGTGTCGGTAGTACCTGGAGGGCACACTTTACCAACTAGTATGCTGCGTAGCAATCAGCACCCCGCTGAATGGTACCTTGTGGGCACGTAAGTTGACCTGGCTTTCCAACGCCTCGAGTATATGTACAATCGACGCCCGTGTCTGTAGTACCCGGAGGACACACCTTTCCAATAATTATACCACCAGGTGTGGTCCAATTGTATCCTTCTGGTGGCTCAGCATAGCAATCAGCACCACGTTGTATTGTGCCTTGGGGACACACCAGACTTGCCACTTTACCAACCTCCCGAGTATACATACAGTCAATACCCGTGTCTGTAGTACCAGGTGGGCACCTTGCACTCTGCGTACTTGCACTCGGACTCACAGTCGGCGTACTCTCACTCGACGTACTCGGTGTACTCACAGTCGGCGTACTCTGCGTACTCAGCGTACTCTCACTCGGCGTACTCATTTTTTGCGTACTATCACTCTGTGTACTCGCATTCGGTGTACTCGCACTCGGTGTACTCGCACTCGGTGTACTCGTATTTTGCATTTTTGGCACTTCTGAATTTTGTGGCGAAACCAATTGTGAAACCACCAATGCTACAATAATCATTATGAAAAGTAAAAATAAGCTTACAGGTGTCATATATACAAACGATGGCACTGTCATATGCCAAATGTAATTACTTTACCCATATAAAACAAAATCTAGTAAAAATGGAATGAATTATTGTTGTCATTCAACATTGTTTCTAAAGTAGCTTTTGTGCGTGTTTGTCTTTGTAGATGGAAACCGTGGCACCCCTTTGTCTGTCAATTCAAAGTATTTTACCCACAATTTTTGTCCAATAAACTGCATACCATTCTTGTACAAAAATTCCCTTTCTGATTCCGTGCCTTGTGGGCGGACGCTAAATCGAAGACCATTGCCCGCATCGCATTCCCATACCACTAATTTGGTAGAATTAGATCTCGATTGCATCTCAAAGTCAAATCCTGTAACGATGTACTCGGAGTCCATGAAGTCTTTCTTTTTAAGAAGGTCCATGCTCCGGAATTTGGGTTTGTAAAGCCCACCCGCATTACGTAACATCGTCCCCTCATACCCTAGATCAAACGTAAAGTATGTATGCATTTTTTGAACGTCCTCGGGGGTTTGGCACACAACGGTGTTGACAAGCTTGACCCTTGCCGCTTGATAACCCTGGACTAGTGTCTCAAGTGTCTTTAACCTTTCGCTAAATGGTTGGTTGATGTCGATAATGTCATACACATGATACTCTATGTTATTAAGCATCTTCCGGTCGGTGTCAGTAATACCAGTTGTTTTACGGAGTACCCCCAAGTTCTCAAACGGCTGGCCATGAATATATAACTCCCCATCAATAATGATGTTGTTGTTGAAATTTAATTTAAGCTCCTTTTCGAGCTCTGTACCGCGAAGTGCTGTAAAAGGTTTCCCCGTACGCGATGTCATTGTACCGGTTGAAGTATTGTAAACCATTCTATATCCATCAAGCTTTGGCTGGATGTAACATGGAAACTTGAGCTTTTTTGCTTGCTTTGCATAGTCTTGTGCCAACATAGGAAACATACTACCATTGACCGTTGCCGTTGCCGTTTGCATCGTTGCCGTTGGCTCCGGTATGTCCGTTGAATAGCCTTCCAGGTCACGTTTCTTTTTCCAACGGGATTCTGCTTCTTGCACAGCTTGTTCGAAATGACCTGTTTGATTGGCCCGTCCAAGGTTCTTGCCCGAATTCAACTGCAACTGATATTCATTCTTTTTACATCCTGTGTACCCATAACTCCACTCTATCACAGAGTAGTCACCCTTGTCCACAACCTTTATAGACCACTCCTTTACCTTGTTTTTTTTGTCAAGTGAATACAACGTACTCAAATGCTTGATTTCCATTTACTTATATACTACGTATTTCATTTTTCATTTTTTAAATTCACTTGGTACACTGACAAGAAACTTCCTAACGCAATTTCGCGTTCACTTGGTACAAACGCAATTTCGCGTTCACTTGGTACAAACGCAATTTCGCGTTCACTTGGTACAAACGCAATTTCGCGTACCCTGTAAACGCGTGTATAAATACACCTTACTCAAGCTGCATTACCGTATCAGCCCACACGAAATACACAAGGATGATTTCAGGATCTCAAGCCGCGTTTACGGTGTTCAAGTACATCGAGACACTGGAGGAGTTCTTTGGTGACAACATCGTCTTCAAGTCCCTTTTGGAACGATACAACAAGCACATCCACCACCCCAACATCAAGTATGCCCTCCCCACCAACACATGGGAATACATTGAATCGAAGTTGTACTTGGCCGAGGTGTCCGCCCTTTGTGGTGTTGATGATGTATTGTTTTACCTTGGGCTCTTCAATGACGTAAAAGAGTGCATTAGACGCAATGTCATTACATCTGGAATGATATTGAATAGAATGAGGTGTGGCGGTGACATAGGCGCGCTACGCACTTTGTGCAACGATATTGTTCAAAAACTTTCAGAAGCTTTGTGACACACGTGTGTCACTACGTGTGTGTACCCGAAGTGTGTAATTGTGTAAACAATTCTTCCAAACGACGAGTATGACCAGGCCCATCACATACCGGTCCATTGCGGAACAAGTCCTTTGTAGTATTCTTTAGGTCTCTGTAGAACTCGTCCGGTTCATCAAGCAAACCTCCCACTAAGCTTACAACGTCCTCAACAGACTTGCATACGAATTTCTCTAAAACGGGACTTGTATTGAGCAGTATACTCGCCGTCACATTCTGTGCATGAAAGTAATTTACAGTGTCATACATCGTTATCACAGGCACGCCCATCCACAATGCCTCGCAACTTGTCGTCGTCCCCGAATACGGAAACGTGTCTATCGCAATGTCAATGTCATTGTAAGTGGCCATGTGAGCTTCGTGTGAAATGGTACAATCTAGTACAATTATCCTTTGATGAAAGGATGAATTAAACTTGGCTAGAAACTTTGCCCTGACCGTCTTGTTAATCAACGCCTTTGTCTTAAATATAAGATGTACCTCCGGAAATGTATACAAAAGTTTGTTCAAAATATCAATCAACTTGTCATTGATCTTGTTGAGCCTGTTGAAACACCCAATAGTTAACTTCCTTCTAGAACTTCTCAAAAACGGACACGGGTGTGGACCGGGTGTGGTACATGTGACGGCGGGGTCGCCTGTAAACCCAGGTGTGTAACACAAAAAGCACCCAGGCAGCTGAACTAATCTTTCCGTGTACATGGGTTGAGAGATTTCTAGATTGTCACACAAGGTGTCTGTAATCCTGTAGTCCATTTCAGTAAGTCCAGTTGAATACGGATACCCTATGTAACTAACTTGTACCTTAGCTGCCCTTAAAGCAAATACGTCCAAACGGTTTAATGCAGTATGCCCCGATAAATCAACCAATATATGGATATTGTCGTCATTTACTTGGCGGGTTACTTGAGATGCTGACATTCCTTTAATAATCCGGTACTTAACATTAGAGAATTCTCCATTGATCACACACTCCGAATAACATGTGACCGTGAAGCGTGTAGTGTCAAAGTGCTTTAGGAACGAATTTATGAAAAAGCTCACAGGATGACTCACAAAATCCCCTGATACAAACCCTATGTTTATTAGGTCTGAACGCAAATTCGCGTTCGTCGCGTCTCGCGTCCCTTTTGCAAAAAGTAAATTCACCTTTTTGTGTTGCTCAAGTATGTATCCCTCAGGAAGAAGGTCAAATATATAAGTCATATTCATCAATTTGTTTTGAAACGCTAGTCTCCCCTTTGGATTAAGTGCAATAGACTTGTTGTAGGACTCCATTGCAAGAGTGTTGTCTCCATTGTAACTATGCATGTGCCCTAAGTTCATGTACAAATCTGCTAACAACGTACCTGAAGGCTTTGCGTGTTCTATCCCCGATGTGTAAGCTATCTCAGCCAAATCCGTACGCCTCATTTCAGTGTACACAACCCCTAGTTGATTCAAAACCTCGGGATCTTCCGGTTTCAAGTCTTTGGCCTTTAATAAGTAGTACAACGCCTCAGGCCACTGCTTCACCGATCTATACACACCCGATATTCCAGTGTAACATGACACTAACAATTCAAAATCAGCTGTGTCCGTAGACGTGTGACGTGCAAGTAATGTACACCCCAACTTGTAATGAATCACTGATTGCTCAAGGCGATTGAGCTTGTGATACACAAATGCAAGGTTGTAATGTATAACAGGACTTTCAGGAATCCAAAAAAGCGCCTGCTGTAACGTTGCCAAGGCGGAACTTGTGTCCCCCTTGCTGTCCCTGTAATAACATATTTGTGTGAAAATACTCGTGAGTTGCGTACTTGCAAGCTCGTTCTTTACCGTCACCCGCAACATTAATACAAAGTAATCAATAGCCTTTTTAAAATACGTGTCGTGACGTGGTAAAAAAGTATGTGCGTTCAATGTTATGTCCGTCTCCGTGTATGTCTTGTAAAGTGTTCCCAACGTAAATAAACTGTGCAAGTACTCCTCTTTAGTTAATGAAACGTGTCCTTCGGTGTCGTTCACGGTGTCGGCGTTTCCTTCGGTGTCTATTAACAAGTATTCCGTGATGTCAACTTTATCTAAAACCCCGCTTAGTAAACCAATTGCTTTGAATCTGAATTGTTGTGTGTCTTGTGCTGACTCAGCAGTCAAAGACTTGTTAATGTACACTTTTGCATCACGGAGTGTTCGTGCAACGTCCGTCATAGTGTATTTGAACTTGTACTTGTAATTGTACGTGTAATTTTAAATACAATCAATGTGTATAATATATACATACATTGTACACTGCTATTGTGCACTTTATTGTACACATTGTACACATACATTTTATACATTACATTTTACACATACATTGTACACTACTATTGTACACTTTATTGTACACATTGTACACATACATTTTATACATTACTTTTTACACATACATTTTACACATTACATTTTACACATTACATTTTACACATTACATTGTACACATTACATTATACTATTACATTGTACACATACATTTTATACATTATATTGTACACATTACATTTTACACATTACATTGTACACATACATTTTACACATTACATTGTACACATTTGTGTTACACTGTGTACGCGTTTTAATACTTGTCTAGCATCCGCTCGTAAAATGCCTCGATCTTTTTGTCGACATTGCGCAAACGTTGTTCGATGCGGTTTTGCTCGCGTTCAAGCGAATATCGTTCAGAAGTAAGCTCAAGAAAGCGAGTGATGTCTTTGTACATGGTTTTTGACTTGGTTTTGTAATTATCAGAATCAACAAGCTGCCTAAATTCTTCGAACTGTGGATCATAAAATTTCTTGCCAAAATTTTTTGGTTCGCCCCTTTTAGGAGGACTTGGCAACCTAAGAGATCGATTGCTCTTTGTCTTTTTCTTCGCCATTAACTAGTATTACATGTGATTTTAAATACGCTGAAAACGACCCAAAATGACCCTGCACGTTCAGCGCTCAAGGGTTTGTTGTAAGTACGTTTCAAGTACATCCGTGTAACGATATGCACGATCCCGTCCAACTTCATTCACAAGTTTGTGCGTATGCAAAAGGTAGTTATTGTACAAGGTCATATACCTTTGTACAAGAATGTTTGCATCCTTGAATTTTATAACACCTTGCTGAACCAAGGATATTTCTTTTGTATAGTCCCATCTGGTCTTAATGTATGAGATAGGGTCATTTTTGCATGTTTCCGCAAAAATGGCGTCCACCCGTTTATCATAAGTTATCATCTTGCTTAACCAATAAAACAACTTGGCGTGGTTTTGTCGTAAATATGCGATTTCCATTTGTTGGTTAATTTTAATATTGATGTTCCTTTTTCATTTTTTTATCGAAGGCGTTACAATTCGATTTCACGGTCACTTAATTGTCTTCTAAGATCCTCGATCTCCTGGTTTGCTTCCTCCAACATCTGCCCACACAATTGGTAGTTTTGCTTGTACAAGTCACGCTCCCTTCGGCAGTTCTCAAGATCGCTGCGTAAAGTCGTGTTCTTAGCCACAAGCGAATTTATTTGATCTGTTTCCATGTTATCGACTGTTTCTGTTCGACGTTTTCGCAAACGCTTTTGAAGAGACTCTATTTCACGCTCATGTAACTCTAGTAAGGACTTCATCTCAGAGATCTCCGAGTCCCTTGATGCAATAGTTTCTGTCGCATTCACAAGGTCATTGTTTGTTTCTTCTAAAGTCTGACCACATAACCTATAGTTGTTCTTATAGTATTCAATTTGTCTCTTGTATTCACTCAACTTTTCAGATACCTCGTTTTGTACCTTATCATTGAAATCACGAACCAAAATGTAGTGAGACTCTTGTACCTCGATCAACTCCCGACGAGCACTTTCCAGTTGCGATTCCATTTCGCTTACTGTGCCCCGTTCCCTTCTAACTGCGTCCCGTTCTTCACGGACCGCTGCCTCCAGTTCCTCTTTCTCTGCTTGAAGTTTTGCTATCTCATTTTGCAATTCACTTGTGTTGTTTTGCAAATTTGCCAAGTCGCTTTGCAGTTGGTCAACGGTTTCCTGTTGCCTTTGAATTGTGTCTTGGTGTTGCGTTACGGTGTCCCGCAATTGCCTTTCGGTGTCCCGCAAGTCACTAATCGTTTCTTGAAATTGCCTTTCGGTGTCCCGCAAGTCACTAATCGTTCCTTGGAATTGCCTTACGGTGTCACGGCACGTTTGTAATCGTCTACGAGCTTCTTTTAACGCATTTTCATTAATGCTACTCTGATCACCTGGTCGCTTTAGGGTCACTTTGTCGGTTTCCTTTAGTCGATCGAGGTCCTTTTCAGCGGCCTCGAGGTCCTTTTTTGCCGTCTCCAGGTCTGCTTGAGCACGTTGTAGGTCGTCTTGAACGCGTTGTAGGTCGGATTGTGAACGTGTTAGGTCTTTTTGAGCTTTCTGGAGGTCTTCTCGAGCGCGTTGTAGTTCAACGTCCGCTTCTAGAATCTGGCGGTTGGTCTTGTCAAGAGATTCCGTACACTCCTTGTAATTGCTTTTGTATATCTCCAGTCTGCGATCCGATTCCTTTAATTTCCTTTCCAGATCCTTTTGCGACTTTGAACCTTTTAGGCACTCGTCCAGTGCGCGACGAGACTCGTCCAGTGCGCGACGAGACTCGTCCAGTGCGCGACGAGTTTCTTCAAGGTCTTTTGTTAAACTGTTAATACGTGTCTTTTTTGCTTCGTTTTCTATTTCCGTTTCATCCCTTTCGGCAAGTTGCCTTTCCAAATCGTCAATCTTTCTAGAACTTTCATTAAGTTTCTTTCTTAGTTCCTTTACACCATCAACTTCGTTTGCTGCACTTAACAACAATGTTAACTCTAATTGTGTTTTCTCAAGCGACTCGGTCAAGTCCCTTATACGTTTTCTGCAATCCGCTATTTCCTTTTTGTACTTCGTAATTTCCGCCTCGTGGGTGGAACTTTCTATGTCATTGTCACTTTGTGTCGATTTTTGTTGTCGTTCCAGTTTTTTTTGACACCTTCCTAACTTGTCCCTTAACTCACGATACATAACCTTGTACTCATCAAGTTGCACCTTCAAATTTTCCTTTTCAATGTCGTCTTGTGGTTCTCGTACAGGAGACCCCGCACGGTAAAAAGACTGTGCATCACCCGCTTGCGATAAGTTTTGCACTGTATTTTGCAACATATTTATTGCACGCTCCTGGTTACGTATCAAGTCTTGAAGATTGCGAAGTTCCGTTGCGTATTCGCGTTCGGTGTCACGTTGTGCGCGTTCGGTGTCACGTGCGCGTTCGCTGTCACGTTGTGTGCGTTCGGTGTCACGTTGTGTGCGTTCGGTGTCACGTTGTGCGCGTTCGTTGTCACGTGCGCGTTCGTTGTCACGTGCGCGTTCGCTGTCACGTTGTGCGCGTTCGGTGTCACGTGCGCGTTCGCGGATTTCATCTAATTGGTTCTTTAAAGCTGTCACATTGTACACATTTGATCGATCGTTTTGCACTAATGCATTCAATGTCCCTTGCAATTGATTAATAGTATTTTGCTGATAGTAAACAGTTTGCCTCAAGTTTTCCAAAGTTTGATGATCTACACCCT
This sequence comes from bacterium, assembly GCA_010027825.1. Next base: position 7,626 of record RGUK01000023.1, on the reverse strand, counting down.
GAAAATGTATTGGTAGGGGTTGGGGTTGGTACACACCGGGGGGTACATATGGTGGTGATAACGGTGGGGGTACTGGAGGATACTTTGGTGGTACAACTGTGCCTGTTGTGGTTGTTGTAGAACCAGTTGTTGGCACCTGAATACCCGTCCCAAAATACTCTTTCCAAAAGGCGTCATCACGCGTTTCGCCCTTAGGTGGATCTACATGGAAGTAACGATTCCAAAAGTATTCATCCCTATCCATTACAGGATTCATTACATTCTTTGGGTATTTTATTTTCTGGGAATTGTCTGAATTTGTGTATCCTACGGGTATTTCACTTTGAGTTCCCGCAGACGTTGCTTGTGGTTCACTTTGCGTGCCTATAGACGTTCTTGTCGGTATTTGCAGGTCACTTTGCGTTCCCACCGTCGTATCAATTGGCGTGTTCACAGGCAGGTCACTTTGCGTTCCCACGGTATTCGCTGACGTTTCACTTTGCGTTCCCACGGTATTAGAAGTAGTATTATAAGTGGTATTCTGATCATTTCCCCTATACGTGCTCCAGTCACGAAAAATATTTTTGTCTTGTGCCCAACGTGGGGTGCGGATTAACGGAACGCGAAATCGCGTTCCAGCAAAAGCACTCCATGCGTTTCGCACGTCAACTACAGTTACATTTCCGGGCAATGTTTCCAAAAATCTCCTGAATGTCACTTCCGTAAACACATGTAATTTGTCAACATCGAAGTCAAAGGTGGGCCGTAAAAAATCTAAAATGGTGTTGAATGTCTCGCGTGTGACAAATGTACACACTTTAGGGCCACACATTATAGGAAAACGTCCCGTCACACCTAACCTTTGCATAGCAATTTGAAGACCAGAATCGGATTGGTGCAAAATATTTATAACAATCGTAATGTACACCCTTTTCAGAATTACACCAATGCGAAGGTCGTGTCGCCTGGTGGCTAAGTCAAGGACTCCCATTAAATGTCCCCAACAAAATAATTGTGTGTGTATCAAGTATGTGGCGTAAAGTACACTGTAACAAGAGCGTAATTTACAATCACAACTAAATACCAAGTTTACTAAATAACAAGTTTCAACTCAAGAGCATTGTTCGTCAACACCCAATCACTCTTGTACTTGTACCCCACAATATCCATGGAATCGTCATACACAAAACGTGAATCCGTATAATAAAATGAATCCTCAATAAACCGCTTCACAAAACCTTCAGGTGCCGCTCTCGATGGTGCGCTCTCTACGTTCGCGTTCGCTGTCTCTACGTTCTCTACGTTCGCGTTCGCTGTCTCTACGTTCTCTACGTTCGCGTTCGCTGTCTCTACGTTCGCTACGTTCGCGTTCGCTGTCTCTACGTCCGCGATGTCCTTAGGAGTGTCTGTAACTGTGCTTGTTGCAGTGCTTGTTGCAGTGCTTGTTGCAGTGCTTGTTGCAGTGCTTGTCGCAGTGCTTGTCGCAGTGCTTGTCGCAGTGCTTGTCGCAGTGCTTGTCGCAGTGCTTGTCGCAGTGCTTGTCGCAGTGCCGGAATTGCCGACACCCCACTTGAACTTGCTCGAGATATGTCGCTTACAATAGTGTTCACCAGAAAGGGCCTTCCATACACACATGTTTCCTGCTGCAGTAATTGCCCGACAGCTCTTCTCTACAGGTGATTCAAGCCCTAGTTCTTTTAGTATCTTTTTGTTGTCCACACTTTCGCCATTGTCCTTTCTAGTTACATCATAAGTATCTAGGATTGTCTCGATTATCCCCTTCACAGTGCTAACGAATTCCTTTGGAAGAGACTCCAATTGCTTGTAATACTTGAGCGTCATTTACGATATACGTAAGCACGTATGTTTTCATTTTTTAGTTGCAACTCTTTAAATGCATGTGCTACCTGTGCCACCTCGGGTACCTTTGGTACGTCTGGTACGAGTCTAAAAGACCTGTTAAATGAAAGCCCGTTCAAAGTCTCTATAAAGACAAATTCAGTGTTTGGCACATGGAAACGTGTGCGATCTGCATTGTACGTGATTTCAAGTATCTCATTAGTGATTTCATTGTTATTAATGTCTTGCGTGTCAAACTTTATCACCTTTATGTGACGAAAAGGCTTGTCAAATACAAGTACATCCCTTTCAACGTGCACTAGTGTGTCTTTTAGTGTCATTAAACACCCATTTTAAAAATTTATCGGAGCAAGACCGCAACGACACCAATAACAATCCCTAAAAATACCAGGCCTCCAGACTCCCGGTGTCCCGCTCCAAATTGTATGTTTTTAGTGTGTTTGACGCGTGATTTGTCACGTTTGGCTCGTCTGATGCTCCCTTTTGAAATTTCCCGTAAAGTTCGTGGGGTCCTAGGTGATACACGCTTTGTCGGGCGACACAAAGGATACCTCCCTTTTGCGGGTCCCTTAGCACTTGGTCGCCCACATGGCTTATACCCTACGACTTTGCCCTTTGAGTTACGAATGGGTCTGTTCAAGTCTACCCAACGTTCCCTGTACCATCTTAAAAGTGGAGACTTTGTCGAACCACGTTTCTTGTCCGAACCACGTTTCTTGTCCGAACCGTACTTGCCACCACGTTTCTTATATTCCCTTACTATCCAACTTGACTTGTACACACCCGTCTTTGATAAGAATTTTTTGTCCGCTAGCTTTTTCACCTTTGCATATAATTTTTTGTCCAATGGTTCGGCCATTCACTAGAATTTACATTAAATTAATATTTCTTTTACATTTAATGTCCATATTATTATTTTTTTGAACGCGAATTCGCGTTCGGCCCGTTTAATGCTTTCCAAAGATATAACTTGTGTACCCATCATTTATGGCCCGTTGCGAGCACGCTTTCTTCCCTTCAGGATTAAATGCATCTTTGGATTTTTTTCTGGTAAAGAGTACATATATGACAAAAGCTAGCAAAATCCAATATAAAGTTTCCATTTAATATAAACACAGACTTTTGTTTCTTATAAAACAATTTGTTTCACATTTAAGTCCGCTGAAATAAAGTACTTGAAACATACACCGTGATCAACTTTATCAACAATGGTCTGTCACTAACCTGCACTTGTAACCCAAGTGACCTTTCCACTGACTCAATCGTGTTGTTTAATGTCAATCGTTTACACACTCCCCCCTTACATACCTTACTTATGTGACCCATAAACATATCTGACTTGTCAAAAGCCGTATACAATTCAGCCGGCTGCACAAATGCTCTTGACTCCCCCACACTCACCGGATACCAACGACCCCTGTCACCGTATACAATGATAAAATGGGTGTACTCTAATCGGGAAATATCATAAGACGACGATTTTAATACCACAATGCCAAGGGATAGTGCCCGCTCCAAATAATCCATATGAGATTCGTCCAAAATAAACTCGTCAGATCTAATGTTCTTCAGTATTTCAGTCTTTGCTCCTCCAAACCTTTCCCTCGGCACCGAACGTATGTATTTCACCAACAACGGAATAACTTTTTTTCCCGTAAGAGTTTCTATGGCATCCTTAAAACTTGATCCCGTTTCCAAGGTGTACATCGGCGGTATATCACCTCTTATGTACCTGTTCTCTAAAATACGCGTGTTAAAATCACGTCTCTGCAATCGCATTTAGTTTTACCCATAAAAAAATTTATAAATCTGTGTCCACACTAAGTGCACTGTTCGACCCTCCAGATTCACATAAACCTGCAATATTATGAAAGCACACACCAAAACCATACTCCTTTATCCCGTTTACTTTTAATTCCACTTCGTTTCCAAACTTAATCTTCATTGCCCTGCGGAGTTCCCTGATGTCAGGTATCTTGGACATTGGGTAGTTTGAACTCCACCACCCCGTAAAGTAATTGTAAATAGACTTATTGGACTCGAATGCCGCACTGTCCGGTTCAATGCAATTGTCAAAGAACTCGTTGAACTTGTCATTCTCAACCTTGTACTTCGCAGTTGCAATCGTAACCTCTTCAGGCTCTGTTAATGTCATGTTCTTGTATTTCTGGTAATAATGCAGCAAGATACTCATAAAATACGGTCTCCATTGGGAAATTTTCTGTTTCATCTTTGGATCAATCTTGAACTCGTTCGGTTTTGTTGGGTTCTCACAAAAACGGCTCGTAAACTCAATTACCCGTATACGTCTCCATGTGCCCCCATCAATCGAACTAACAGCCGGCAAGTCATTGCAACACATCACCATTGTCCCTTGTAACTTAAATGATACCGGCGCTTTAAAGAGCTCACGTGCCACAATCGTATCTCCACCTGTAAACTGCTTCAAAATACCCGTCCTCAACCTGTCATTGTGCTCTGGCTCCTGAAATGTAAATATACGCCTGCCCCTTAGACGCACAATATCCGGTGTTGCATTACTACTTCCCGTTCGCTTGTTTGTAAGCAAACTTACGTCCACAGAGCTAATGTAGTCCCCAAGCGTATTCTCAAGCAAGTTTATCAACGTTGACTTTCCATTTGCTCCAGACAACCCCGTCCACAAGTAAAACTTCTCGTCCGGTACACCTACCAATGCCTTGCCCAATACCTTTAGCGTGTATTCCAATACACGCTTGTTTGGAATAATCTGTGACAAAAACATGTAGATCTCGTTGATTTCGGGTGACGTCTGATCGTAATCCGTATACTCATACCCCGTAGAAAATGTTATGTAATCCCCTTGTCGACCTTGTCTAAACGTTCCTGTACTAAAATCGTAAACACCATTCTTAAATCCAAGTAAGCCTGGCGTTTGGTCCAACAATTTGTAAAAGTCTGTGTCGTGACACTTCAGAAGATACACAAGCTGACCTGTCACATTCGACTTGAAGTTCACATTCTCAAGCTTGTTTATCAAGTTGTCTATCACCGCGTTCTTCACATTGCTTGTACCTTCTTCCAATTTATCAGAATCGGTTGCCGTTTTTATCGCATTGTAGTACTTGGGAAGGTCATCCGATAACAACAAATTGATCCTGTAGCTTCGCTTCCAACGCGTGCCATCAAACTCAAAAAACTCAGTGTTTTTGACATCGTCCACCCTAAACCTCGACTTGTACACCTCAAATGCCGCCTTTGCAACCTTGTAATGAGACCCCGACAATGACTCTTCCAAATATCCTCGAATGGTGTCCGTTACGTTCACCGGACCTGATATGTAATTGTCAAGTGTCGCCGCCAAGTTTGGATACCTTGCATAAAACGAGTCCCCAAACGGTACGCCCTGAGGTGGATAGCGCTGCCTTAGACAATCTTCGTCATAACACTTTATACATACCCCTCGACTGCTCAGTTCTACGTACACAGGATTAGATTCACGCTTGTGCTCACGCTGCACAAACGGACACACACGATCCGGGATCACAACGTAATAACAAAACACCCCAAACTTGTTCTTTGACGCTGTTACTGACTGAACGGTCAAGTCGTAGTTTGTAAAGTAGTCGTTTTCTGCACGTATAGCCCCTAACAAGTCCGAAATCTCGCGCAATATCTTTGCATTTGTTATGGCCTTTATTTGAGGCACGCCACCGATTGAGCCCGTTGAAGTCGGAGATCTCGGAGACATTGAGACCGACGTTGACGTCGAAGGCGTAAGTACCGTCATCGTTACAGGTGTTTCCGCGGGTCTTCGAACAACCGTCTTTAAAAAGATTTCGTACGAAATATCGTCTACATACTCCAAGGTGTCCAAATCATAAAGTCTATACACTAGTTCCGATTCGGGTTCAGTGCCTTTATATACCTTTTGTGATCCAAACATCCGGAGGCCCGTTCTGTACACTGAAGAGTCTATGTACACACCCAATTGAGGTAATTTAGCTTTGATCTCGCGTGCTAATGCCATCGCCGTGTCGTTATTTACTATGACATTTGGAAAGTTTATGTGATACTTGTTCATGCGTCTTGACACGACGCACTCTACATTCGCGTTCGCAACGGTGTCCACGTTGTCCGCGGTGTCCACGTTGTCCACGGTGTCCACGGTGTCCACGTTGTCCGCGGTGTCCACGTTGTCCACGGTGTCCACGGTGTCCACGTTGTCCGCGGTGTCCACGGTGTCCACGGTGTCCACGTTGTCCGCGGTGTCCACAGCCGTGACAAATACCGCAGTTTCAAAGGTGTCCACTGTGTCCCTTGAGGTGTTTGCGTGAATTAATTGTATTGTTGTGTGTAAAATGCTTTTTACAGCAGTGCTCTCTAGTGGTGCGGTGTCCCTGGGGGCTTCAAGGTCCAAAAAAAACGCAAAGATGCTTGCATGAACCTTTTCAATTAGATACAATGGTTCGCCTGCTTTGTACGCTTGGTAGTATTTTTTGTAAAACTCGTCATATTTTTTGTCAGGGACATTGTACTTTCCTTTGTTGAAAGACAAATGCGTCTGAGAAGCTGATGTGTCTCGTGTGAATTGTGCAAGGTACTTGCTAAATGCCATTTTTGTCACCTTTGTGTGTTAACATATGCTAAAGTCACTTTTTTTTAAATATGGGGGAACACAACAATGGGAGAGTGTGAGATAGAGTGTGACGTTACTTGTGACGTAAAATGTGACGTGAACTGTGACTTAGAATGTTATGTGAAATGTTATGTAGTGTGTGACGTAGATTGACCCGAACGCAAATTCGCGTTTAGAAAAAGGTGCACAATGTATCTAAACGCGATTTCGCGTTCAAATTAGTTTAGAAAAGCCTTAAGCGTCTACCAAACACGTGTCTACTAAATGTGAATGTGTAATTTACATCGCGTGTTAAGTACGCGTAAATTACATTAATGTGACTAAATGTGTTAATGTTTTTTTTAAGGTGTGTATTCCGTTAAAAGTTGACCATACGAGTTGGTGCGATTCCATTGTAAGATTTCGTTGTCACCTCGTTCCGCGATAACCATCCAACTCACAGTGTCGTTGCTCGTGGAGTCTTCACATGTAATCGTAAGCATAGCCCCATTCAATGTGTACACCAAGTCTCCAAAACCTGTGGTGTTCGTCAGGAACACGTCGGGATTACACGTAAGGGCCACGAAGGTACCTGGTGTCATCGCACTCTCCGAATCCGCAACCGAGTGCGCGTCTAAATCAATAGTTGCAGTGCCACTTGACAATTTCACCGTGCCTCTGTAAATCAAATCGCACCTGGGACCTTCAATGAAACTGTGGACAAGACGTTTGTCTCGTATGGTGGGATGCGCAATGTCAAATGTACCTGAAACCTTGGCCAAACTGCCACCTACATGTAAAGTACTACTTGGAGCTGTATTGTTGATACCCACGTTGCCCGACGTTGTAATTATCGTAGGACCTGAAAAGTTTAAATACTTTGCTATGAACCCTGCATTCAAACCCAAATTTCCAAGTGTCCGCACTATCGTCCCGTCCGTCGCATAAAAATTGGCTTGTGACGAACCGTAGTATCCAGTCACATACACTGAATCTTCCCCTGCCGTTGTTATTGACTGTGGGTAGTCATAACTCGTGCCATCAATCCGAAGTGTGTACTGTAACGCTCCTGAAGATAAGTATTTTGCTATGAACCCTGCATAATTACCAGCGGTACTTAGGTTTCCAAGTGTTTGCACAACTGTAGTCCCGTCCGTCGCATAAAAATTGGCTTGTGACGAACCGTAGTA
>RGUK01000220.1 GCA_010027825.1 bacterium | reverse complement strand
TCTTCAACCGCCTGTCCAGAGTTCAGGAAGGTTACACGGTCAGCAACGATCGTGTGTTTGCTTCGTTTGGCACCATCAGGCTCTTGCCAAGAGTCCATTTTCAAACGACCCTCAACCAGTACCGAACGACCCTTTGCCAGGAATTGACGGCACGACTCCGCTTGCGGACCCCAGACGTCCACATCCACAAAGCAAACCTCCTGCACCATAGCACCGGTTTGTTTATTTTTGAACTGACGATTCGATGCCAATCCAAGACGACACACCGCTTGGCCAGAAGCCAACTGCTTGTGTTCAGGATCGCGCGTCAAGTTGCCCATCATAATAACACGGTTAAAACTTGCCATGGCACAGCCCCTCAAACTAACGAAATAACATGCATGATTACGTACGATTAATCGCGTGGCACCAGGATACCACAACCGTGCAATTCAGCAACGGGAAAGCATGGGCGCTGTAAGCGCACGCCGCACGGCGCTCTGCCGGCTTACCAACACCTCGTAGGCCCCGGCATCATGCAAGAATGCATCCACCACCTGACCAAGGGCGTGCACAAGCACAGGCACGGTACAACGGTCTTGAATAAATTCAGGGTGCAGGTCCTGACCCGTCAGCAGATTGGCAAGACCCATACGCGGTACGCGTACCAGGCGCTTTCCTATTACATACGAAAGCCAGGAGGTTTTGAAGGCGATCACTGTTGGCACTTGCAGAAGGCCAAGCTCCAAGGTTACCGTACCAGGCTTTGCAAGCGCCGCACACGCAGTTTGCATAACCGCGTAACGCGCAACCTGCCCGTGCACAAGCTGCACACCTTGCAACGCCTCTTGCATGCCATGCGCCGTCGCTATGCGTTCATAGTCAACAACCGTGAGGGATTGCGGCACAGGAAGTACAAAGGAACAACTCTCATAACGGGCCCGGAGCGCGTCCGCTACCTGCAAAAACACCGGCAGCAAGACAGTCACTTCACTCAGGCGAGACCCTGGCAGCAACAGAATGCTTGCCCCTCTGCCCCCTGGCGCTGTCATGTGCGGCTCAAGGGCCTGTACTACTGGACTACCCAGCCACACGGCGTCCACGCCACGCGCTTGGTACCAAGCAACCTCAAACGGATACATGACCACTAGTTGGTCAACGGTTGCTTTGAGCCCACGCAGCCGCCAAGCACCCCATACCCACAACTGTGGCGGAGAAACATAGGTCACCTCAATGTGTGGTATCTGCTTTTTGAGCAGACGCGCCAACCGGAGGTTAAAGCCAGGAAAATCTACCAGAATAACCTCAGCAAAACCCTCGCGCTTGATGTATGCAGCAATCTCGCGCATTTTGCGCATAAGACGTGGCAGATGCTTGATAATCTCAACAATGCCAACCACGTTCAGGCTATGAAAACTTTCATACAGCCGCATGCCAGCAGCCTGGGCAGCATGGCCGCCAATCCCCTCGGTGTACAACTGCTCCTGTTGCTGACGCTTGGCAAGGTACCAGCCGGCTATGGTGTCGCCAGAAGCCTCACCGGCAACTACAAATACTTTTTTCATGTGAGCTTGAGGCATGGATCGGCCTTAATGCGCTCTACACTCTCGCGTAGCGCCTGTTCATGCTTGGCAAGCGTGGTACACGCCTGGGTAGCCTTGCCCTTAGCAACCACCGCAGGCACGCGCGCAAACGTACACGCTTTGCAACGCGCCAAGGTTTGCTGCAGCGTCTGCAGCGAACCGTCCATCGCAACTTTTGTAGCTTTAGTCAGCCGTGGCTCATCATCAAGCAGCTCTTGCGCCAACCGACCGCACGTCTTTTGGATAAAAGCGATGTGCCGCTGAATGCCGCCTAGCTCCCGCTGCACGGCTGATGGCACCGTAGCGCTGCTTGCAAATGCCAGCTGACAGGCCCCCAACCGGTCGACCACATCGGTGGTCTCATTAAACAAGTCTTTGGCTGCCTGCCCCAATTCTTCTTTAAGTTTATTGCGCGACAATTTTTTGGCCGGCGTTGCCGCAATCACCCCCTCGGGGGCAGGTGCTTGTTGTGCGTGCGCCATAGCTGAGGCACTTAGCGCAAGCACCAGGAACCATGCGAAACAAACCATAATCTCTCCCAAACTAAAAAGGGGCCCCTTGCAGGGCCCCTCCGGTTATCGTACTAAGAACAGCCGATGCATTAAGCAGCTTGTTGCAGTGGCTGCAAGCCAGCTGCGGTTCTAACCGCATTGAAGCGAGCTACAATCGCGTCGTTACCCTGAGCGATCAAGGCCTGCAGTTCTGCCATTTGATCATCAAAGCCAACAACTCCGTGAATGGCTTGGATTCTTCCACGCACTCGATCAAGGTTTTGCGTCAGCGTATCTACCTCTCCGCGTGCCTGATCAACAGCTGCTTGAAGGACAGCAACCTGTTGCTGGTTTTGCTGGTTTGCTTCTGCCAGCGCTTGTTCAGCTTGCCGTTGCGCTGCAACTGCAGCCTGCTGCTCTTGTGCTAAATCTTGAAGCTGTTGCAACATTGCCGCCTGAGCGACCTGCAACAGTTGCAGGTCTGCTTGCGCTGCTTGAACGCGACCTTCAGCATCCTGCACTCTAACTACAGCAGCTCGGTGTGCTCCTTGTGCGGCAGCAAGGGCATTCGTCAACCGCACAATTTCTGCCTGATTACCGCCTGCTTGTTGAAGTTGCTCAAGTTGGCGACCAAGAGCCTCAGCGCGCTCTGTAGTTTGGGCTAGGTTCTGCAGAGCGCCATCGCGCTCTTGCTGCATAGCTCTCCAATCGTCCGCAGCAGCTTGCTGTGCTTCACGAGCTTGCGCTAATTCTGCGTTCTTTGCTGACCATTTTTTGTAGCCCCACACACCGCCGGCTACCAGCGCAACTACTGCCGCTGCAACCACAACTTTTTTCGCTACATCCTTTGATTTTTCATCCCAGGCCATAGCATGTGCTACGGCAGGACTTTGTTCGCCCAACGCAGCAAGCTGCTCTTGCACTGCTGCTTCTAGCGCTACCCGCTCCTGCGCGGTCAACACTGCGCTGTCTACTGAACTACCACATGAAGCACTGGAAAGAGCCAGCGCCAAAACAAGTACTACATTACCGATGCTTTTCATTGCTCAATCCTTCTCGTGAAAAGCCTGTTGAACTAATGCTTCATCTTAAAAGCGCGCTCACTGTATCGCAACACGCAAACAAAAGCAAGCACGCACGCCAGGAAAAAAGGGCCCCCTGTGGGGCCCTTTAGGTTGGCTGATCTTGTTGTTCTATTCTAATTGATTAGCGGACTTCGAGGTTATTGCCGTTAACTTGCAGACGAGCAACCATCGCATCGCGAATAGCGTTAAGAATTGCATCTTCTGCAAGGAGCGCTGTTACTGCGGCACGCAGATTTTCCTGAGTTAATTGTGCTTGCACTGATGCAGGCAGATCGGCAACGGCTGCGGCAACGGCTCCATCAATGGCTTGACGAATAGCACCTGCTTGAACGTTGTTAGCAGCGTCTTCTGCAGCAAGCGCAGCAGCAATACGAGCATCAGCAATGCCGTTCACATCGGTTCTGAGTGTTGCAAGACCCTGCGTAATTGCATCACGCAATGAAGGCACTGCAGGAACTGCTGGAACTAACGCGTTAGTTC
>RGUK01000219.1 GCA_010027825.1 bacterium | reverse complement strand
TTTTCCCGCAATGAAGTTTCCCGCCGCTACATTACCGAAGCACCAGATTTCTTCATGCCAGACGGGCTGCGGCAGCGAGACAAAAATTTGAAACAGGGCTCGCGCCAAGAATTTGTTGAGCAAAACCAAGCACTGCTTGAGCAAATGCGTGAGCACAATCAAAAAGCCCTAGCATTTTACCAAATGCTTATGGATCAGGGGGTTGCTCCTGAGCAGGCTCGCATGAGCTTGCCCCAGTCGATGTATACCGAATTTATTGAAACAGCTAGCTTAGCTGGTTATGCGCGCGTGGTGCGTTTGCGTACCGATCCGTTAGCGCAAAAGGAAATTCAAATGTTTGCCCATGCGGCCGGTGAATTAGCACAGACGGCATTTCCAGTTTCATGGCAGGCCCTAATGGCTGCGCCGATCATGTGATGGGGGGCACCCTTACAAGTTCGACGAGCTCACTACGAACGGGTCATGTACGCTAAAGATCTCTCAGTTGCAAAATGCTGGTGATGTGCTCCATCATAGCGTCTGGAGTGAAGGCGGTCATGCAATCAGCATGATTCTGACCGTGTTCTTTTTTATACAGATGCTGGCAAGGTATTTGCAGCGCTTGTTTTACGTTGTCCCCATCCAAGAAGGGGCCATGGCGTTTTTTAAGAGTGGGGCCGAAAATGCCTACGGTTTTTACGCCAAGGTAATCGCACAAATGGAGAAGCCCTGTGTCTGGAGCCAAGACGAGCTCTGCATGCTTGAGCGCATAACCGGTTGTTGTTAAGTTCCATGCAGGCATTGCATGGACGGGAATGCCGCGCATGCGGAGGCTATCGAGCAAGTTTTTTGCTGCCGGCCCAAAGCTGCTGCCCACAACGACAAGAGGCCGGTTTTGGTAGCGTGAGGACTGCAGTTGTTGAACGAATGCTACCCAGTGGTCATGGGGCCAGTGTTTCGAGTCCCAGGTGGTGTTTGGGCAGAGTGCTATGAATGATGAGATGTTTTCCGCTGCAAGCCAGGCGGCGACGGCAGCTTTTTCTTCGTTCTGGAAACTCAGCAGAAAAGAAGATTGCAACTTGTTAACGCTTGGACAGGCTGCATGAGGTTCAAGATCGTAAGCCGCAAATCCAGCAAGAGACAGGTTTTTTTGGATGATGTTGTTAAACTCCGGCGAGACCTGCTTGTCGGTAAAATAAGTGCTGAGCCCCCACCGTGCATGTTGCCTATCAAAACCGTATTTCTTACCGCGTAAGAAAGGCAATAGGATGCTGGTTTTTGTGATTCCCTGGAAATCGAGAATGCCATCCCATTTAGTTGAGCGTAATGCCCGGAGCGTTGCCCAGGTGGCTGACCATTGCTTTGGATACATGAAATTGTCGGGCAGGACATAGACATTATCCAAAAACGGCTGATTTACCAACAGACTAGCCGCTTTTTGTTGTACCACCCAACTGATGCGTGCGTGAGGTAAAAGTTTCTTCAACAAGAAAACGCACGGCAAGGTGTGAATGACGTCCCCTATTGCAGAGATTCTCACAACCAAGATATTTAACATGCTTTTTGCAAATAAGTTGGGCTAGACTACTTTTTTCGATACCATAGTTTCAATTACTTTTAACATATTTGCTAGTGTTTGTCACAACAACCCGAGGGAACGTCGTATGGAGCCATTGAGCACTAAAATCAAATTAATATTACTGCTTATAGCTTGTTGTAGCTTGCTCATGGCGGTTTACTGGGCATATGTGAAACAGCGCAAGCCGCATCTAACAGCAAGCAAATCTCACTTCAGCGTGCCAAAAGATAAAATAACTAAACGTGTGCTGCCTAATGGTATGCATGTGCTGATGTATAAAAATGATTCGCTTCCTAAGGTTCTTGTGCAAATAGCCTATGACATTGGCTCTTTTGTGGAAGAATCTGGCGAACGTGGTCTTGCTCATTTGGTTGAGCATATGATTTTTAAAGGGACTGACAAGCTTTCGGAAACTGACATTGACACGATTGCCCGCAAATATGGGGCTACGTACAATGCGTACACCTCCATGGATGTTACCAGTTATTATTTTGAGGCGAACAAAAACAACTGGAAGCCATTTCTAGAGATTCTTGCTGACTGCATGCAGAACGTGCGTTTTGATGAGCAGCACCTTGCCTCCGAGGTGAAAGCAGTCATTCAAGAGTTAAAAATGAACAAGGATAACTATTGGAAAGTGCTTTGTTTAAAGGCGCTAGAACTTACCTTTCCTCCACACCATCCATACCACACGATGCCAATTGGCTTCAAGGAAGATTTGCTTAACTTGAACGCTGAGCGCGTCAAAGCATTCTACAAGAAGTATTATCGGCCAGATCATGCGACGTTGTTTGTGGTTGGCGATATTAATCCTGATGAAGTAATGGCTGAGGTTGAAAAAACCTTTGGTACCATTACTGCTGAGCGCCTGCCGCTGGTTAAAGAGTTCCCATCGGTTACCACTGAACTTTTAACCCATCATACGCGGTTTTATGAGGATGTTAAAACTGAGCATGTAGCTTTGTACTGGCTCATTCCTGGGCTTAAACATGAGCAAGAACAAATAGCAACCGCCCTGGAAGCGGTGCTTGGTGCGGGGCGAGGAGGGTTGCTTGACCGGGCGCTGATTGACGAACAAAAGGTTGCCGCATCTGTTTCAGCTTACGCGCTTAAGCTCATGGAGTCTGGGGTTTTCTTTATTATGCTTGAGCCACTGCCTGGCAAAAAAGAGGCCTGCATTCACACAGTTAGAGAGGTTTTGGATCGCTTGGTGCGCAAAGGCGTGACTGATGCCGAGCTTGCCCGTGTTGCTAAAATCAAAACCGTTTCCTTCTTCAACAAAATGTTGGACTACCAGGAGCTTGTTTCTGCCTGGTTGCAGTCTTATTTTGCTACGCGTGATGAATTGCACCTTTTCAATCGCGTTAATCGTTTCCATGATGTGACCAGCACTGATCTACAGAATTTTGTTGCAGCTTACATGGATCCATTTCTGATGCATCAGGCCGAATTGCTTCCATTGCCCGACAACAAACAAGCCCTGCGTGAGCGCATGAAGCAAGAATCAGATGCCTTGGATCAACGCATTCTGAGCAAGCATGTGCGTACTGCTCCGGTAGAGGGGCCAAAAGCCGCCTCTCAGTACGAGCATCCAGCCCCACTTTCATTTGATTTCCCTAAGCCGGTGCATACTTTTACCCTGCCAAATGGTTTGGCGGTGACCTTAACGCAGCAGCATCATATGCCTATGGTGAGCGCCGTTTGTTCATTTAAAGATGCGTCTTATTTCAACGAGGCACGCGAGGGGTTGCCGCTCGATCTGATGATGAATATGCTCATAGAAGGTTCAAAAGGACGCACCAAAAAAGACAACGTTGATTTCTTTGAGCAACGCGGCGCTGGCTACTCTTTTGAGTCGCGTGGCGCTTCGGTTGCCTCATTGGCAAGCGACTTTGTAGAGGTGGTTGAGCGATTTGTGGAGGTATTGTGCAACCCGACCTTTCCAAAAGATGCGCTAGAGAAAACTAAGAAAATAACCGTCGACAACTATGAACGTTGCAAAGACAGTCCAAAAGATGTGGCGTTTAGAACCTTGAAAAATGCTTTGTACAAGGGCCATCCTTTTGCGTGGA
>RGUK01000218.1 GCA_010027825.1 bacterium | reverse complement strand
CATGCTTCAGGGCCTTGGCAGGCTCGCGGTAGAAGTTATTCCGCAAGATTAGCACGATGAGGTCTGCCATGACTACCATGATAAAGTCTCGGTATTCCTCCTCGGACAGAGTCTGACCATGGGACTGGATATAGTGGAAACAGTCCTTGGCCTTCACGGAGATTTTCTTGTCCGAGCGTTTCTGCCTTAAGTTAATCACATTGTTCTGGTCGGTCATAGATAGTCTCACTTCAAGAGTAGACGACACAAGAAGATGACGTCATGGCCCATACTATCATGCCAGGCCTTCTCAGCGCTATCTCTTTCCCAGCTCCACTGGCTTCCGTTGCCGGGCTGGATATTCAGGCTGAGCAGAGTCAAGGCAGCCTTTTCCTCTTGACCGTCGAGCCAGAGGAACCAGGGGTTTCCCGCGTCCCGTTTGGCCAGGATTGCAGAAACTGTATGGTTAGACGAATAACTGAAAATTAACTTGCAGATAAGTGCCTTAACTGAAATTAAATGGCACTGGTAGCCAAGCGGCGTAACCAGAGCACTGGCGACTTCCAGGGCCGAGAACAAGAATCCCGGCATCCACGCTCCTTTCAGTCGCGCCTTCGAGCCGACGTGCTTCGCTACTTGGTTCGTCAGGTAAGTCATCTGGGGCGTAAGAGTGCAGCGCCGGTCGGAAGCCTTCGGGCAGAGGCAGCCTGTACTATTGACGTATCCGATAAGTCGTTCGAGGGGTGCAGGGTCACGCGAGACGAGGGTCCACAGCAGGACGCCGAGCAGCATGTCTTTGCTGAAACCGTCGAGCTCAGGCTCTGCGGAAACGAGGTCTGGACTACGGACGGGTCTTCCATCCTCGGCGATGCAGGCTGGAACATAGCCGAGTGCTTCCTCGACACCGGAGAAAGAGAGCAGCGCATTGAAGAGAACCATGTCGCCGCAGTCATTGTTAGACTTACAGGGAAAGCCCAGCCTGGTATTGCACCAGGGCCGGGCCTTCTCTTGCAAATATCTAAGCTGTAGCGAATACATGAGCTACCTCCCTGCAGTGAGTACACGAGGTATCACTTCGCTTCCAGTGCGGCGAGGCGGGCTTCGAGTTTGCCGATGATTTCTTGCTGCTCTTTGACCGCCGCAACAAGGAGAGGAACCACTTCCGTATAAGCTAACGATAGAGTATCATCATCTTCACTATTCTGATATACAGCTTCTGGTAATACTTTTTGTACATCTTGAGCAATTAAAAATGGGCGACGTTTTTCTTCAGAATCTGTTTTATACCTACCAATAACAGCTCTTAATTGAGTAATTTTATACGCTGCATCTTCAATTGGAACTAAATCTGTTTTCAGTCTTTCGTCAGAAAATGAACCCCAAGATGTTCCACTAGCCGCAAGGCTTACTCCATTTGTTTGACTACCGGAGGATAGTCTCAGCTGGCTATTAGCTCGGCTTGTCCAAATATAAGAACCCGATACTCCAGGTGCTTCTAGATACAGTAGTGGGTCAAAACCTGCTCCATTATGCGCCTGCACACTTAAAGTGCACCCAACATTTCTTCCAGCCGTAGAGATTGAAGCTCCGGTTCCTGTTACGGAACTAGTCGCTCCCACCAACAAGTTCCCGCTGGCGTCGAGGCGGGCGCGTTCTGTAGCATTAGTACCAAGCAAAAGAGGAATCGACCCACTTGTAGAGATGTTTACTGCGGTCGAATCTACTCCAATATATCCGTAACGGGTAGTATTTGTGTTATTCCAGAACTCCATCTGCCCTACACTGTCGCTAGCACGGCCTCTTAGCTTGAGATGAAGTGCAGAAGAGTTGCTAGCTACTACATCAAGAGGTACTGCCGGACTCCCCGTCCCCACGCCCACATTCCCGCTCGCATCCACCACGACGCGCTGCACGCCTGCCGTGCTGAGTCCCAGCACGCCTGCGGAGACGAGATAGACGCCCGTGCCCGTCGAGTCATTGAAGGCGAAGGACGGTGCCGCTGCGGTGCCTGATGGGGCGCGCTTGTTGTCACTAAAGACCGGTCCGGTAATTGCTGAGCTGCTCATTCATTCACTCCGTTCATTCATAAGGGGACTCCCTTTGGTCGTCCCGGGTTATACTCTCTCGTAGCGGTGCCCGGTCTGGCCGGACTTAATTAGTTATGCAATGCGGGTTGAAACTATATCTACGCTATAGTCCCCAATAAAACTTGTATGCGTAGTTACATATAGCTTTCCGTATAACGTAAATCCAGTTCCGCCAACAATACCTGCCGGTGTAACCTGAACTATTGAAACATTTACAGCAGACTGCGAACCCGATAGCGTACCGTTACCTAAATTTAAATTTCCTTGAGAAAGATTAGAAGATGGCGGCCAAAAATCTGTATTGTCTGTTGTTAGTACTGCCACTTTTTGTCCAGTTGAGGTTCCAGATACTACGTTGGTGTAGATATTCCAGCGGACAACCCAAATACCCGGCGTTAGTGTACATCCTGCGTTTACATTCTGTAATAATGACCAACCAGTCGCGCCCGCTGTATTTACGCTAGCAAAAACTCTATTTCCAAAACCAACTTTAACCTCACCGACCGAGAGGTCTTCCTGTAACACTCCAACTAGCGCTGTACACACTTACACCTGCGGTATGGAGAGCAAACAAGGCAGTTCCTGTTTTCGTTACAAAGACATTTCCATCCTGAACAAAGGTCCACTGTGTACCAATTGGGGTAGCAGTTGTATATTGATTATCTGCTAGATTATGAGAAAGATTAGGAGAAACTCTCATTGTAACCGGCGGAGTTACAAAAATAGTAGCATGATTCTGTCCACCAATACAGAATCCAGAAACATTCTTAAAACTGGTACTGCCGGCAGGCTCTGCTTTGAAGTAATACCGCTGACACATCTGGAGTTCCATGGAATACGGCCTTCTCTCGAACGCGCTGGCTTTGGAGCCGACTTCGAGTTGTACTTGGGAGAGATTAAAGTAAGCACTCGCTGGAACTGTGGTCTGACCCGCACCACTCCCGCCTACTCTAAAACCTATATCAAGGTATAGTGCGGCCCCGTTTGCGGCTCCAGTAATTGCAGTTACAGCTTGAGTACTAGTAAATGTAGCAGTAATATATTGCCAAGTATTTGCGGAAGCTACTGTGAAAGTAGTAGCTACATCAGTACCGCCTGTCATATTTGCAGTAACTACTCTTATACCATGCGTACCTGCTATGCTTGACTTATACCAAAAAGACACTGTGATAAGTTTACCAACAAATTGCAGCGCATTACTCATTTCTACGACTTGGCGAAGTGCATATTCCACTACTGAAGTGGCGGCTCCTCCTGCGGATTGTGTTACTTTTGCGGAATACGGGCTACTGGGATTTGGTACATCTGTCGATTGAGCGTATGTATAATTAAAACCAGTCGCACTAGGAGTATAAATCTTAGTGTTCATAGTGCTGACCAAACTCGTACCCCCACCACGACCAGTAGGTATCCACGCAGGATCGCTATTAAATAAATTCAGATTTTTTACTCTAATTGTATCAAATCTTGAGTATAATACTGGAGTGTCAGCGTAACCCACATAATAATTTTGATTGTTATTAGTCATACTACTCACATTCAGAGTATAAAAAGACCCAACTGTATTGGTATCATCTATAGTTCCTATACCAAT
>RGUK01000217.1 GCA_010027825.1 bacterium | reverse complement strand
TGTAGCCCTGGCCTATGCACGTGGAGAGCGTTTCTCCCTTCCACCAGCGCTCGCGACGCGTCTGCCACTTCCAGGAGCGGCACGGTACCAACCCGGTCTTTTCGGGCAGTGCTAGCTCAGTTTTTTTGCCAAGGCCGTACAAATCGGCAAAATGAGCAATACGATCAACGCTCATTTTCCGGGCAAGGTTGAAGAACGGGATATTGCATGAGACGGCCAGCGCCTGCTTTTGGGTCATGTGGCCATGCCCCGTGCGTCTGATGCAGTGATACTTGCGCCCCCCAAACTCCACATAGCCGCAGCAGGAGACCTCGCCATGGGGGTCGATATGCTTGTCCTCTAGGCCTGCCGTCATGCAGACCAGTTTAAAGATGGATGCCGGTGGATACAGGGCGCAGGTGGCGCGGTTTAGAAGGGGATTGTTGAGAGAAAAGCGCGTCCATTCATCATCGCTCAGTGGGCTAAGAAAGGCGTTGGGGTCAAACGTAGGGTGTGAGGCAAGGGCGAGCAGCGCCCCCGAATGTGCTTCCATGACGATAACTGCTCCGGCCTGGTCAGGCTCGAATAAGCCTTCAGCCAGCTGCTGGAGGCGCATGTCAATGGTGAGCTTCAGGTCGGTGCCCGCCTTGGCGTGTTTGTGAATTTTTTTGAGCAGCGTCTTGCCCGTGGCATTAATGATGTGCATCACATATCCCTCATTGCCTTGGAGCTGATCGTCAAAGTGGTATTCAATCCCAGACTTGCCGACATTTTCTATGCGGTTGAGGTACCCCAGCACGTGGCATCCCAGCTCCTGGTGGGGGTAGAGACGCTTGAAGCGGTTGGTGATGACAACGTGGGGGGCGTGGAGGCATTGTTCACTGATTTGGCACAATTGCTCAAACGAGACGTCTTCTTTGAGCAGGAAGCGGCGGGAGAAGCGGTGGCATACTTGCAAGTCGCGCAGGGTGGCCTCATTGGTTAGATCAACCCCTACAATGGTCCCAAGGGTGTTGAGCAACGCTAGGTCGTCATTGGAAAGCCGCCCGCCACGCACATTGTGCCAGGAAAGGTCGTAGACCGGTCGGTTGGCCGCCAGAAGCTGATTATTGCAGTCGTAGACGTCCCCGCGCAAGGGAGCAATGACTTCCATGCGCAAGAAGTTCTTCTGCCCCAGCGTGGCAAAGACGCCGCGCTTGTCGACCTGCAGGTAAAACAGCCGGGCAATAATGACCAGCATAACCAGGCAGAAGGCATACAACAGCACCGGCAGGCGTCCCGCCCCCTGGCTTGGGCCAATGTTTTTCATGTGCAAATTGAACTAAAGTCTGAGGTTTTCGGAGTGAAATGCGCTTTTTTGCCTAGTTTGCTTGAATTTTACCCCTTTGGCTAGGGGGCGGTTGCGATCCGGTTCTTCCCCTGGCATACTGTTTTTAATTACAGCCTGCAAATTGACTTTGCATCCCTCGGTTGGGATTGCATGGCAAAGCAGGTGCAAGTATGTACACAAATGGAGGCTACTATGAATAAGAATATACTGATTTTGGCTGCGGCTGCGTTGGCAATAACCAACAGTGCCGAGGCTTTTAGAGAAACGAAGGTGGTGCCGCTTGCTCTTGGCAGATCCGCTTTTGTTTGCCCGCAAGATGGTACTGCTGAAATTATCGATCAACACGGTAAAAAGGTGAACGCGGTTCCTCTGCGTCAGCTTCAGCGGGAAGAAGAAAAAGCCCAACAAGAGCACGAGCAGAAAATGAGAGAAGACGTTTGGTACGCGGTCTCAGTGAAGCAAGCTGAATTCAGACAGACTGCAGCTGCTGAGGCGAAGCAAAAGGCTCAAATAAAAGAACAGAACAGAGCGCCACAGATGCCAGAGAGTCCTTTAAGCACGACTAGTACCGCTCAGCCTTCCACGAACGCTGATGAAGTGAGCAAAAAAACGACTACCCAAGTAGTCGGTGCTTCTACCGCTTCTTCATGGAAGAAAAAAGCTACCTACGGCACGCTGGCTGCTGCCGCTGTTATTGGCGCAGCTGCTTATCTGCGACCAGAAGAGCGCAAGCAAGTATTTGCGAGCATTGGAAGTGTTGTCAGCACATTGCGTTCATCTGTGGCTGGTCTTTGGTCAAGTCTCTCTGACAGCCTAAAATTCCCAACCCTACAGGTTTCGATGACGAGAGTTCCTGCATCTGCACTGTCAGCGGAAAGACCTAATCCGTTTGTACGTTCGGTTTAAGCAGGCACTATACGGTTGGCAGTAGTTATGGCATCGTACTGATCGCATAACTTGGTTTAGCCGATAGTGTAGCAACGTGATGAGAGAAAAGGGGGCTTGTGGGTTTCATGAGCCCTCTTTTTCTACGGGGATGTGGAGGTTATGATGAAAAAGATCTGCTTGTTTCTGGTCATATTTTCACTTGGCTCTTCCTGCTACGGCAGTCTTAAGACGCAGCTCTTTTGGCCAAGATACGAACGCGAACATACCGTGCGACCTTTGCTTGAGATGATGAAACAATACCAACAAGACACATACCACAATACCCAGGATACTACCGAAGTAACGTGGCGACGCCGCTATCATGCTCGTGCCGGGATTGAACAATTTGCCCGCACTCAGGAAAATGACTTGAAGCGCCTCAAAGATTCTTGGCAAAGGACGAATCGATCTGACGTTAGATTAAGTGCAGCTGAGGACCTGTTAACCAAAGTGCAGAAGCTGCGAGAGAAAATAGGCGAAGAGCTATTTAAAAAAGAAAAAAATATTCCTCAAGAAGACCTACAAGACGCTATCGCCTTGCAGGAGGAAGTGGCTGATTACAGTTACTCTGTTAAAGAGCAATCTGCAGACCACAACCAGGAGAATGACGTCATAGAAGAGCAAGCGAAGCAGCCAGTGAGGGTGACGATAGAAGGTTGTTTGAATCCTTCGCAGTCGCCGGTGTCGTTGCTGGGGTTGGATTTTCTTGACCTTAAGCGCACCATGGCTGAAGACCTACGCAAGGATTCTCTTCTTATGCGCAAGCTTTTACTGAGGTCAGTCTTGCTTGCCGGAGCAATCGCATTCTTTCCCGTCTCTTATTTTCTCAAGCATTAAAGTGCGCTTGCGCATACGCAATGTTATAACAAACCGCCCACGAGGCGGTTTTTTTGTGTTGACGCAGGTGCATGCGGCGCTATGCTGGGGAGCGAAACGGGAGCTTCGCCATGCTTTTTTCCCCACAACGCTGTTTTCTACTGCTTTTTCTTTCTTCTTTTTATGCACCCCTGCTTCCTGCCCCTATCGTTTTGCAAGCTTATTTTATTATCTGTGATGACGCTGGGCGGCCTTTGGATTTGGCCTACCTGAGTGCTCAGCAGCGGCAGGCGCTTGCGTCGGTGCTGTACGATTATGCTACGCGCAGCGGCGCCCGCTGGGAGGTGCGATCAGTGCACGATGCCGCCCCGCCAACGCAACGCAGCTGGTCTGTGCGGCGTGTGCTTGCCATCCTTGCCTGGTTACTGCTTGCCAGTGGCGTTCTGTATGCCTCGTACCACTGGTATCAGCATCGCCAAAGGCTTGCGCAGCCTGAAGCGCCGCCTGAGCAGGTGGCGCCGCCCGAGCCATTACTCGTGGTTGCGCCGGCCGTGGTTGCGCTTGATGTACCACCGCTTGCTATGCAGCTGATGGATATGCAGCAGCCGC
>RGUK01000216.1 GCA_010027825.1 bacterium | reverse complement strand
CGAGTCCAGCGACAAACTACAGCTTTATCACGGCAACCAGTGAAGGCTTGCTTACGGATTCGAGGCAGCTTGCAACGTCTGGATCGGGTTTAACACTCACAGACAACGGCGCTGGCTCAACAGTGGCTCTAGCCTTGTCAGGAGCGCCTGCAAGCCTCGTAAATTCAGCGGCGGGTATTCAGGTCAAGACTAACGCGACAACGCTTACAAACCGCTCTATTCAAGCCGGAACGACGGGTTTAAGCGTTACTGATGGCGATGGGATTGCCGGCAATCCAACGATTTCGTTGACAGGCTTGCCGCTCAATCTAGCGCTGTCATCGGGCACAGGTTTGTTCTCGCGCACATCAGGCAATGCTGTAGCTGTAGTCACGCTTCAAGGTACAACAGATCAGATTGATATTGCCAATCCTACGGGTGATGCTGCCAATCCCACGTTTAGTATTGCTGACAATGTCGTACTGCCAGGCACGGGCGGCGTAGTATTGCCCAAAGGGTTAACAGCAGAACGTCTTGCTCCGCCAGTAGAAGGAACATTCCGATATAACACACAGGCAGGGGTATTTGAAGGTTATACAGCGGTAGGATGGGGAACCGTTCAAACAAGTTCGGGCGTGGCTTCATTTAGCGCAGGAACTACAGGTTTAACACCAGCATCGCCAACAATTGGTGCAATTGTTCTTAATGGAACGCTTATTACAAGTAATGGCGGAACAGGACTTTCTACGTTTACCGCAGGCGATACGCTTTACTATGCTTCAGGCACAGCCTTAAGCAAGTTAAGTATTGGCCTGTCCACAAGGATTATGACCTCTTCGGGCACAGCGCCGCAGTGGACTGATCCGGCAACAATTACCGTTGGTACGGCAACTTCTGCCACTACAGCGACCAATCTTGCCGGTGGTGCCGCAGGATCAGTCCCGTATCAAACAGGGTCGGGCACCACAACATTTTTGACAATCGGAACGGCAGCGCAGATCCTAAAAGTCAATTCAGGAGGCACGGCTCTTGAATATGCAAATCAATCAACGCTTGCAGTAGGAACAGCAACTAATCTTGCCGGTGGTTCTGCAGGCTCATTACCGTATCAGACAGGCTCTGGTACAACAATATTTCTTGGTATTGGCACTGCTGCGCAAGTATTAAAAGTAAATTCAGGTGGAAATGCACTTGAATATACAAACCAATCATCGTGCGGGTGGCACAACCAATCAAATTGCTGTGCAGTCTAATGTTGGAGCAACAACATTTATTACTGCGCCAACCGTAGCAAGCACGGTGTTGTCATGGTCTGGCTCTGCTTTTCAGTGGATAACGCCAGCCGCAGGGACGGTCACATCAGTAACAGCAACTGCGCCATTATCATCGTCTGGCGGTGCAACGCCAGACATTAGCTTAGGAACCGTAGGGACGGGTAATGGCGGCACAGGACTGACAACCTATACCGCGGGTGATTTGGTTTACTACGCCTCAGGAACCGCGCTCAGTAAACTTGGCATCGGCTCAAGCACTTACTTGTTGACATCGAGTGGCACAGCGCCACAATGGACTAATCCTGCTTCAGTGACAGTAGGGGCGGCCACAACCGCAACCACGGCAACCACAGCAACCACAGCAACCACAGCAACCAATGTAGCGGGTGGTGGTGCAGGATCACTTGTTTATCAAACAGCAGCAGCAACAACTTCAACCTTAGCGCTCGGCACACGAGGTTATGTTTTAAGAGCAGGCGCATCTGCCCCGGAATGGGCGGTTATTGACGGAGGTACTTTCTAATGCCAGCCACTAATTACACGCCGATTCAGCTTTACCGCTCGGGCACCGCCTCGACAGTGCCTGTTGCAGGCAATCTGAATTATGGTGAATTAGCCATCAACTACAACGATGGCTTGATGTACTACAAAGATAGCGGCAACGCAGTACAAATCATTGGCCGCAAGAACCCTGGCTATCTCAATATTCCTAAATCTGGTACGGCAAAAACCACGGCTTACACACTAGCCACATCAGACGTTGGAGAGTTTATTGAGGTGGGTTCGGGCGGTTCGATTGAGATTCCAAACTCAACCTTTTCTGCTGGCGATGCGGTATTGGTCTTCAACAATACGTCTGGTGGCATTACGATTACTTGCACGATCACAACCGCATACATTGCAGGGACAGATACGGATAAGGCTACAGTCACCTTGGCAACACGCGGTGTAGCGAGTATTTTGTTTGTCTCTGGCACTGTTTGCGTTATTTCAGGCAATGTGAGCTAAGTCATGCCGATTGTTCTCAAGGATCGGGTTAAGACCACCACCACAACGACGGGTACGGGTACGCTTACCCTGAGTACGGCGGCGACGGGCTATCAAGCCTTTTCTGCGATTGGTGACGGCAACCAGACCTATTACCTGATTACGGATGGAACCAATTGGGAGTCGGGTCTTGGTACTTACTCGACTTCAGGTACGACACTTAGTCGCCAGCAAGTCTTTGAGTCAAGCAACAGTGGTGCGTTAGTTAATTGGGGTGCTGGAACCAAGGATGTGTTTTGTGGCTGGCCTTCTGCGGCTACTTACGGTGGGGTTCCCAGTGCTGATAACAGCAGTATTGGTACAGACTTATCGGGATGGTCAGCCTTCCAAGCATCACTGATGAATGGTGTGAACGGTGATGTAACCTTTGGGAACAATAGTACCAACGGGGTCGTGAGTACGTTTAGTTTAGTGTATTCATCTGGATTTCAAAGGCATGTAGGCGGTGTTTTAGCCCCTAATGGTGATATACATTTTATTCCGTATGCGGCAAACACGGGGCAAAAAGTCTCCGTTTTTGGAGTGGTATCAACTTATTCTTTGATATATACGAACAGCGCCGGTGCTTATACTGGAGGAGCATTGGCTCCTAATGGCGATATACATTTTGTTCCATATGAAGCTGATCGAGGACAGAAAATATCTGCTTCTGGAGTGGTTTCTACTTATTCTCTTGTTTACACTACATCAGGCGCATACTTTGGCGGTGTTCTAGCTTCTAATGGTGATATACATTTTGTTCCGTTACTTGCTACTGTAGGACAAAAAATCTCTGCCTCTGGGGTTGTAAGTACTTATAGTTTAGTTTACACAGTTGGTGGGAATGGCGGGTATTCGGGCGGTGTTTTAGCCCCTAATGGTGATATACACTTTATTCCGTATGCGGCAAATAGAGGGCAAAAAATCTCCGCTGCTGGCGTTGTGTCAACGTATTCTCTTGTTTATACCTCTGGAGCTGGTTACGCTGGAGGTGTTTTAGCCCCTAATGGCGATATATTGTTTATGCCTGCAAATGCAAACAGAGGTCAAAAAATCTCATCTGCTGGCGTAGTTAGCACTTATAGTTTGGTATACACCGCTAGCCTCGCTTACGCAGGCGGTGTATTAGCCCCTAACGGTGATGCTTATTTTGTGCCTATAAACGCTGAAGTGGGTCAAAAAATATCAGCTTCTGGCGTTGTATCAACTTACTCACTCGCATATACAACAACAAATGCCTATTCTGGTGGTGTATTAGCTCCTGATGGCTCAATTACGTTTATCCCACGCAACGCAACTGTAGGCCAACGCATCTCCACCAATCCCGGCGCACCATTAGGTTTAGGTGTGTGTCTTAGTTCGTTCCTTAATAAGTTCTAGCCATGACATT
>RGUK01000215.1 GCA_010027825.1 bacterium | reverse complement strand
ACGCCTTTGTAGCCGAAGTAGGCAAGCTGCCAGACCCGCTCCTGGCGTCCATCATGAGCCAAGCCGTCTTTGTCAGCAGTGACCAAACCGCGGCAACGGTTACTGTTGCCCTGAGCGCTAACAGCAGTTTTTTCAAGAGCAAAATTGAGGAAACTACAGCGCTGTGGCAGCCTATTCTGGTACAAGTCTTTAACGGCTGCCGGACCTTATTATTTCACGCTGGCAACCCGGCTACCCAACCGCTGCCGCCGCGCGAGCGAGTGCTATCCTCTGCCCCAAACACGGCATCCACAGCGGCCAAGGCTCCTACGCCAGCACCAGCCCAAGCAGCCCGCTACGCAAGCCCAAAGAATGATGAATTCCTAGTTATAAAAGATCCAAATCAGTGGCCGGTAGCCAGCTTGCTGCTTAGCACCTTTTCAGGTAAAATAAAGAGAGTTCCGAGCAATCAGTCTTAATAAAGTTTCAGCCTGAAAACAAAACTAAATGGACGTTACCACCACGCATCCCAAAGTTCTTCTCGTAGGCCGCACCAACGTCGGCAAGTCGACCCTTTTTAACCGTCTTGCACAACACCGCAAGAGCATGGTATTTGACCGTGAAGGGGTAACCCGTGATTACATCGAAGAGACCATCACGTGGCAAGACCGCCCGTTCACTCTCATTGATACCGGGGGCATGTGCCTGCACAAACGTGCTGACGACATCACCCAGCGCGTGCAAGAAAAAGTAGTTCGCCTGCTCAATGATGCTGCAGTGCTCCTGTTTGTGGTTGATGGCAAAAATGGCCTCACTGACGAAGACCGTCGCATTGCTCAAGTGGTGCGTAAGGCAAACAAACCCACGCTTCTTTTAGTTAACAAGGCAGACAACCAGCGCGCTCTGGAAGAGACAATGCCGGAGTTTTACACGCTCGGCTTCAAGCACGTCATCCCCGTATCTGGCGTCCATGGCATTGGCATAGGCGCCTTGCTCCACACTGTGGTTGCCGCGCTCCCAGAACATACTGAAACCGTCGAACACAAGCCCATTTACAACGTGGCAATTATTGGTCGTCCCAATGTCGGCAAATCGTCCCTGATGAACTTGCTCATTCAGCATGAACGCTCCATCGTTTCGGATGTAGCAGGCACCACCCGTGAGCCTATCACGGCCATGACCTACTACCTGAACGACTTGGTACAGTTCACCGACACCGCGGGTGTTCGCCGCTCACGCAAAATCGATGACGATCTTGAAGAGCTAATGGTTAAAAGCTCCTTGAGCGCCGTCAAAGGAGCAGACATCATCGTTATGATGATCGATGCTTCTGAAGGAAAAATTGCTGACCAGGAACTCAAGTTGTTGTTCTACGCTTATGAACAGCGCAAAATGATGATTGTTGTTTTCAACAAAACCGATTTGCTTGACGAGTACAAACGCTACACCCTTGAGCAAAGCATTGCTGAATACGACTTCATCTTAAAAAAGCTTCCCCAAATCTGGATTTCTTGCGCCACCAAGCGCAACGTAACGCGCATCTTTAATGAAGTGCAGCAAGTATGGCAGCGATGCCACCAGCCATTCAACCAGATCCAGGTTGATGAACTGGTCAAACGAGAGCTGACTAACAAATTCCTCTACCACAATACCATCCAGCTCAAGGTCAATACCGTGGTGCCACTGGCAAGTCCTGTGCCAACATTTATGCTCAAGGTTAACCACCCTGAGTTTTTTGGCCCCACAGAGCTAGGATGTGTAGAGAACATTTTGCGCAAGCACTATGACCTGCTTGGCTGTCCAGTGCGTCTGGTCGCTCGCGAGGACTAAAGCATGGCATTGCTTGAGGTTGCTAATCTACACCAACACTCAGGTAAGACCCAATTACTCCACGAGATTTCCCTTGCTGCGCAAGCACAAGCTATTGTGGCCTTGTTAGGCCCCAACGGCGCCGGGAAAACAACGCTGTTGCGCACCCTAATTGGGCTGCTCCCATGCGCACACCTGCAAGCAAACACCATCCGCTTTGATGACAACGATATCACGCGCCGGTCAGTGGCTGAACGCGTCCAGGCAGGGCTGCTCTACCTGCCGCAACACACATCCCTGCTCCAACAGCTTTCCGTTCACGATAACCTGCACATTGTTTTTCAATACCATCCATGGTGGCAAAAAAAAGATAGCTCTGCGTTCATTGAGGAGCGCAACCACTGGCTAACGGTCACGGGCCTGACGCAAACGCTACGTCAACCAGCAGGAACCCTTTCTGGGGGGCAAAAGCGCAAACTAGAAGTTGTCCGCTCCTTATTGATGAAGCCTAAATTACTCATGCTTGATGAACCCTTCGCTGGAGTCGACCCAAAATCAATTTACGAGCTGAAAGCACTCTTTACCAGCTTGTCGGGAGAAGGGCTGGGCATTATCATCTCCGACCACCACGTTGACCAACTCCTGTCCATGGCCGCCACCGGCTACGTGGTCGTGCAAGGACGCATAGTTGCATCAGGCGGAATTAAGGATATACTCGAAAATAGGTACACTAAGGAGCGCTACTTAGGTGCTGAATTCCACGAGGCAATGGCGGCACGGTTCTCGTCTCATCTGCAGAAAGGATAAGAATGAACCTAAAGATAACATTTCAAAACATGCCCCACTCTGAGCCACTTGCATCACATGCACAACAAAAGTTTGCCAAGCTTGCTGAGCTACTTAGCAACGTCGAAAACCGTAATCCCATGCATGCAGAGCTTTGGCTAAAAGCGCATAAGCAGCATAACCACCATGGCGTTGAGCTGCACATCAAGACACCGCACTTTGATCTGAATGCCCATGAAGAGGGACCAGATATGTACATTGCTGTTGATAACACGATGGACAAAATGCTGCGGCAAATCAAAAAAGAAAAAGAGCGCCTATTGGAGCGCCATCATAAACCTGATACGGACAAACGCCGTTTTGAGCGTTGAATCAGCAAATCTCCTCCTACAACCCGTATTGTGCCAACACGCCTTTGACGACGCATGGCAGGATGCTTATCGTCATGAGCACGCCTGCCAGATGCGTCAGGCGTCCAAGTATGGTCGCCTGGCTTGGCTGATGGCGCTGTACATAGCACAGACAGCAGATGAGCCATAGCGCAATCGCATAGTACATCCATGCCCATCCCAGAAAAGGCCCGGCATGAGCAAGCAAAAGAAGCCCCACCATGCCAACAGCAGCGGCATACAGTTGCTGCAACCACAATCCTTTAAGCGGCAAGCCACGCAAAGCAAGAGGGGTGTGCAACTTCAGAAAACAGAGCGCGGCTACTAGAAATAGAATAACCAATAAGTATGGGTGCAACAGGATTTTCGCAGCATCCGTAATCACCAGCCAGGCGTGAGCCATCGCATCAAGCCATGAGGGACCTTGTTCTTCCATCAGCATGGCAATGGTCGAAGCACTTCCGGCAACGACGCAGAATTCGGCAACGACACTTACGGATGCAAGATGTGAAACCGGCCACCCGGTTTTCGGATTGAGTACATGACCATATCGCCTTCCACCCAGAAGGATACAGCGCTCATAGTCTCCACTGCTCGCCATGGCGCCGCTCTTGAGATAGACCGTTCTGGCTATTTCGCTGGGATTTCGGGGGTGCCGTATGCCGATTGCCCATGGACTACCGTCAGGATGGGGACCCAACACCTTGATGTCACCACCGAGATTGATC
>RGUK01000214.1 GCA_010027825.1 bacterium | reverse complement strand
TTCGATGGTGTCAATAATACTTTCCGGAACCAATGTTTTAATCAGTCGTTGATTGTTATTACGATCCATTTGGGTGTTAGTGTATGAAATAACGCCATGTTTTAGGTACAACTGGATGCACATAATCGCCACATTCATGGCCTCCATCCACTGATCATTCGTCCATTCATCCGAGAAAAAGATAGTGCCGGGAAAATCATCACGCAGGCTGTGCGTACTGCCGTAGTGTTTTTTTATGGACATGATTATGAAACGGTCCTTGTCACTGTCGCTTTCAAGGTTGGGCAGATAGTTCGTCGTAATCATAATCTTAGGCGACATGCGGAAAGGAATGGTGTAACTTTTTTTCCCTTTCGCTTCCACTAGCCAATCGTCTGTGATGTAGTTATAAAACTGATTCATCAGGATAGTCGGTGCCGGGTCATTCAGATGGAAACCTTGCACCCCAGGAACCACCTGTTGCATCTTGAATTGGCTGTCACTTTTATAGTTCCGGCCATCCTGTTGGACGCATGTCCTGACGGATTCATAGAACTGCGCAATGAGGCCTTTGCCGGACCTGCCACGGGCTTCATCCTGGTCCTCAACGTCCTCAATCATCATCAGGGCCTTGGCAAAATTGCGGAGCTTGTAATCGTGCAGCATGTAGCCAAGGCAAGACATCATGTATCTCAGGTGATCATCATCGTGGGCCACATTTTTCAGGAACCTGCCGAAATCACCCTGTCCTTCAAATTGCCGGTATTCAAAGGATTTAATGTTGCGTGAAAAAACACACCCCGGCAAATCGGTGTACTTGTTTAATTCGACGTTATCCCTTGTGATGCGCAATGCCCCATTGCTAAAGTAGATGTAACTGGCATGCCTTTCGTCTCGCATTAATGTGCCTTCAAAGTTGGGCAAGGCCGCCATGTATTTCATGATCTGCGGCATGAAGGCAAGAAGTACCCTGCTTTCATGCTCGCCGGCATAGTTGCGCGCTACTTCCTCCCGGTACAGCCTTTGCAGGTCTTTTTCATCGCAGTGGTAAATGATGTTGTCCACCACCCTGACCAGTTGCACCACGGTATCATCGGTAGATGACATGCGCATCCATCTATAACCCGCATTTTCAGCCCATTCTATAATACCCTTGACCTCCACCCTCCACACATCCTGCCCCCCCCTGGTTGGCGTTGGAAAGGCCATCGGAGTCACCTTAGGTAGTTCTATCTGCATTTCAGGTGCCACCCCTTCAATCTGCGGTCGCCACACCTTGACGTATTGCCATTTTTCTCCGTTCACGGGCTTTTCATGCACTCGGCTGCCGATGGTCCATCCATTCTGCCGTAACAAATCGAGGATGAAACTTGCATCGCAATCGGCATCGAACTTGGTAATGGCTGCGCTGTACTCAGCCGGCACCTGCACGGCCGGCAGGTAGGTGGACTTGGTATTCTTCTCGCCCGTGTATTCGTCGAGCTGCTTGGCCACATCACACAGCTGCGCCATCTCGTCTGGCGTCAACATCTGCAGGTCGAAAAGAGAGCCCTGCAGGTATTCATACCCGGGGGACGGTGCTGCGTATGTCACGCAGTTATTTGCCGCCGATCGGCATGCAATCCATTCAGACCCTGTCGCACTGGATGCGAGGGCCTTCTCGGTCACTTGCGCTGGACAAAAGAAATAAACGTGATACCCTGCGCTGCGTGTCTTTTCAATCACCAGTTTGCTCAATAGGTCCGGATCGATGATGCGCGACCATGTGGCATACAGGTCTTTGCCGGGTGCATTCTTCTCGTCAAAGTCAAGAGCCTTCAAGAAAGGGTTGCACTTTCCGTGCATGACGGCATAGGCGTTATCATACCCCGCGTCAAGCAGGGCCATGATCTCGTCAGTGCTGAAACCGGTGTCGAACTTGGATGAATAGTTCGGATGGATGAACTTATGACCGTTGTGCTGCAATGGAAGGACATGGATGCCTTCCTGATGCAATTCAAGAATCAGGTCTTTCATGACGTTGGTGTGTGTTGTAAGTAAAAAAGACCGAGAATTACCTGTGTATCAAACAACCAGGGCGATAAATGTACTCAAAGACATTCAAGAATGGCACGCTGGGACTTATGTATAATTTTCATGGCGTTCGATATGGCTTTTATGCGCTCTTCTGCAAGGGCATCATATACTTCAATGTCAAGACTCATCAGTTGCGTAATCACACCTAATTGGTTGTCAATCAAGTCGGTGTAATTATATTCTGTGCCTTCTTCTTCTGTTATGATGTCCATTTCATGGCTCATAGTATAGTGCCTTTATGAATCCTGTAATTCTTGACGCTGAAATCATCGCCGTCACGCCTAGCAATGGCAAAGCCTTGGGACCACTTGTTTAGTTTGGCGTAGTCAGGGTGCATGTCGCAAAGACAACCGACGGACCAGGTAGTGGTGATCTTGCCATTCATGTCCGTCTCGGTATGCTCGGACACCTGATGCGCATGCCCCTGCAGGCTTGACACTTTCGACTTTAGGAACAGGCCACGGGCAACATTGACGGACTGAAAGATACCACTGGCGTACTCATGTCCATGTATGATGGACAAATGTCCAAAACGAACTATGCGCTTGTCCTTGATAATTTTGACCCCCGGCATCCTGTTCGTGATGACATTATCCAGGTTGAACTCAGGCACCCCTGCAATCTCGGCGGCCTTAGTCCATAGGAAATGGTCATACCTCTCCTCATGGTTGCCGTATTTGTAATACACCGGTAAGGGAAGCGCATCCTTCAGGGCCGCGTAAAATTGCTGCAGGGTCTCAAGTTCCTCGGCAACGCTGCGCTGTTTTGGGTCCCTTGTGAAACGTGAAAGACCGTAAAAGTCAAGCACGTCACCATTTAATAGGATGGCGTCAATTTCTTCGCCTGTTACAAAATCTAGGATGGCAGAAAGTGCATCGACATCGTGGTAAGGTATATGAATGTCCGACAGGATTAAAAGTCTTGTTTCCGGTATGTCGTATGGCTCATATTCCTTTGTCGCACTTTCAGGCAACTTATACGGGTTTCGTGGTCTGTCTGGCATACGTGGGTAAGTTCTTTTTTTAGGGCCGCTGTTGATTGTTTTGCCTTCGATATATCGGACGTACTTGCGCGCGTCCTCGACGCTAGAAAACAGCAATTTGTTTTCATTATACATGATCCTGGCCAACTTCAGGTTTGGCATTTCATTGCCGTAACGCGCCCGGTATTCTTTGGCTAGTTGCGTCTTCACACTAGATATATGAAGCCCACAAGGTTAAGCCCCGGCCCATTGGTCCATGCGTACCGCCTGCGCTTGCGTGCCACTTCTATGCCCTCGCGGCCTCCTTGGTCGTTCGTGTTGCCCTCGATGGTCTTTATCCATCCATCCCCTACTTCCTCGACAATGCCAATGTGTCCTTTCCATCCCTGACCAAGACGCCAAACCATCAAGGCCCCTACCTTCGGAACCTTGCCTACCTTGAATTTGTTGGATCCGCTGAAATTGGCATAGGTGGCTGTGCAGGAGGCTTGAAAAAGATGTTTGAATGCCTGCAGCTTGTCGGCATCTCCTGCAAAGGATTCAACAGCCACCAGTTCGGTAAAATAGCAACACCATGAATGCCCTATCTGCCAACCCACGGCCTTCATCTTGGCCTCAAATGTCGGGTCGATCCACCCGCTGTTGTTGTTCCTCTCCGTCTGCCCAAGATACTTGCGGGCT
>RGUK01000213.1 GCA_010027825.1 bacterium | reverse complement strand
CGATGCCAGCAATGAACGTCTGACCCGACTTGGTGATTGCCGATCCGACGGTGGTGCCGACTGCAATGGCTTGAACAAGGAACCCGCTTGAGTCGTAAGCTAGGAGATCCCCCGCTTTAATGTACGTTGATGCGGCAACAACGGCTAGCTTCTCATTGTTGGCAATAGCCGCAGGAGCGTAACCGTTTAGCCGTGTTAGAGTGGCTGGGATTGACATAGGTTTTAATAGCGGACCCTTGCCGCTCAAAAGAAATAATGCAAAGGCCCTCCGCCTAAGCAGAAGGCCAGTAACCTACGTCATTCAGATAGGGTATTAACCGAGAGTTTCGCCGCCGGTATGATCCGAGCGCACAACGCCGTCGTTTTGTACCGAATACTTGAACCCTTCGTTGTCTTTGCCCTCAAACTCGTCGGGCTTGAGCATCTTGTGAAACGGTGCCTGAACCTTCTTGAGATAGTCTTGGTGAGTATCCCAAGGAATCTTTGCCACCAACTGACGCCCGTTGTCTTCCACCGTGTACCCGATGTTCTCGTAGTACTTCTTGGTTGCCCAATTAGCATTGTCAGACTGTTCGCGCTCAAGCATGACAACTCGGTTGCCGTCTACGTCGGGAAACTCGGTGCCCATTTCCCGCATCTGTTCTTCGGTGTACGTGCGAGCATAGTTCTTGTCAATGCCGACGGTGTAGCTTTGACCTTCCCTATACGACGTTGGTTTTGTCTTTCGTGGAGTCCTTTCGTCTGCCATTAGTTGCTTCCTGCCTTGAGTGCCTTTCGCATCTCGTTGATCTTTGCCGTGGCCGCTTCGCCGGTCAGCCCGCTCTTTGCCACAAACGTAGCAATTGCCGAATCTGCGGGGCTTGGTGCCGCGCCAGTCCCGCCGTAACCGCTTGATGGGCTGAACGACGCCCGAGGCTTGGTAAGTGCCGCCTGTTGCTTCCAAAACTGGTCGTTCTGGGCAAGCTGAACCGCTACCGACGGGTCAAACGTGCTTAAAGTCTCGTTGACTAGCTTCTCAGGGATGCCGTGTGTCCGAGCAATTTCCGACGTGCGCCGATCCATCGCAAGGGGCGTAATAATCGGAGCTAACCCCCGAAAAATCTCGTCCACGATGCTTTTCTTGTACTCGTCGCCGTCCCATTCGGGCTGTACAGCCGGTTGCCGCTGTTGTTGGGCCAGCGATAGCAACGCGGACTCAATCCGGTCAAGCCGTTCGGCGTTTGGTTCAACCTGCGCCGGTTCTTGTGGTGCCTCGTCGTCTGGAAACAGGTCAATCCCATCCCATACTTGTTCTGATAGATCTACTTCTTCCTCATTCATTTCCTTGTGTCCTCAATTTCGGACAGTAGCAACCGAAGTTGTTCTAACCGCCCTTGTGTGTGCAAAATCTTATCCAGCGGGCATGTACTGAGGCTGTCCAGCAGGTGCGCCCGCTCCGTTTTCAGCTTCTCCGTTAACTGCTCCCGCACCGATTCCCCCGACTTGTCCCAATCTACCGTTTTGATCCTCATGTTGTGCTAGTGCCACTCCGTTCGCTTCCGCTTGCTTTTGGGCAATCAGTTCCTGCATTCCAATGTTGATAATTTCCTGAGGATCTAGTCCCGATTGCTCTGCCTTGTTCAGCATCTCGGTCGCTTCCGACACCCAATCTTTCTGCAAAGTCTTCGCGCCCATCGGAAGATCCATTTGTCCGATAATTGCCGCCTCTGCCCGCGAATAGCTGTTCAAACTGCGCGGGTCGCTTGTCATGCGCATGACCATATCCAGCTTCTGCAACGTCTGGTTGACCGTTCCGCTACCCGTCGCGGCCGAAAGTTTGATCGTGCATGGCTGACCAAACACCGCAATGTCTTTGACGGCAATTCCGTCGCCCCAAACCGACTGCAACAGCGCATGAATGTTAGGATCGCGAAGGTACGTTCGGAAAATCTCAACGTAATCCTCAAGCCCTTCGGCAAGCGATTCCATGTAGTCGCGCTCGCTCTCCCCGTCCGCCATGTTCATCGTGTTAATGGCGGTTGCCGTGGTGCCAGATGGCAACGCTTCCGACGTGCCAAGGCTGGAAAGCCCGTACACGCCATCTAGCATGTTATCCAAGACTTCCACCATCTGCAAAAGCCCCGCGCCGTTAAACCGAGACTCAACAACCGTCACCTTCACATCAAAACCGTCAATCGGAATGGCTTGACCGGGGCCGTACTTGAAGTTGTTGCCCAGCCCGTTTGCTCCGGTAATGAACACCGGAGGGGAAGCCGTCGCGTAAGTGCCGCCAACCGCCGCCGTAAACAGGTCACTCATGGCGAGATTGATGCCCTTTCCGCTAAACCCAATTGAATCGTCCGAATAAAGCCGCTTCTGGGTCCGAAGAAGCCGCAAAGGCGCAAACACGGTCCGCTGAATGGGGCAAACCTGCGCCCGCAAGATCTGACGCGACTTGTACGCAAAGTCAAACATCATGTAAACCCACTCGCCGCCAACCTTAAACCAGCGATAAAGCTGGTACATCTCAATCATCCCGTCCACCATCTCGACGGGGTACGTCTGGGTCAGCTTGGAATCAATGTTTTCCTTGTCCAGCGGCGAGGCAAGCTCCGACCAAACCGGCACATCGCGGTAAATCCCTTCCTCTTGAAGCTCAATAATGTCCCGCTTGGTCATGTAAAACCGGACGCCAACCGTCTCCGCGTTCTCAATCTTTTCGACCGTGTTGGGATAGATGACAACCTCGTCAGCCGTAAACCAATCGGTTTTTAGCCCGTGGAATTGCCCGTGCTTTTCCTTGAATCCCACCCGAAGGAACGAAAGGTTAGCCCCGATCGCGTGGTGGATTGCCGGTGCCAACGCCCCCACAAACCCGCTCTTATCAATGGCAAACTCTAACGCCCGCTCCTGCTCGTCGTCGTTCTGTTTCTCGCCGTAAGGAATAATTTGCGCCAATGGCGACGGGCTGGTAATGCCGGTCACCAGCTTGCCGTTTAGCTGCCGAGTCTTGTTTCTGGCCGCCGGTACCGCAATCGGTTCAAACCCTTGAATGCCTTGTCCGCCGACTTCGTTCTGATCAAGCAAATACACGCGCTCGGTCTGATCCCAACGGTTCTTGAGTGACCCTTTGGCGGCGTAGTCGTAGGTGACTTGGTTGTAGAACACCGTCCCCAACTGGCTTATTTCGTCCGTGACGCCCGTTTTATCCTTGGCATCGCTTCCGAGAGGCTGACGCCCAACGCCGTTGCCTACAAAGCTAGTCGCGTCGTCCGAGAACGGTTGCTGAATGTTTTCTACTGTGCGTTCCATACCAAAATCCCGAACTCCAATTTGTCTTTGTCGTCTGCCGCTTCGTTGTCCATAAGCCCCGAAATCTTCCAATGTTCGCCCTTGGGAATACACGGCACGTCGTGCGAAGTCAGCACCATGCCGGGAAGGTCGGGCGATACCTGAATGTCAGTCCCAACAGGCAAATCCGCACGGGCCGAGCCGACAATCCTAGAAAGGTGAAAATACTGCCTCTTCCCAAGAATCCCGCGAAGCAAAACCGTCTTGCCGGGAATGGTAAACGAGCCGTATTGCGACTCTCGGTACCACGGGAAAATAACGCACCCTTTCGTCGGCACAATCCCGTCCGGTCCCCACTTGCCGTACACGCCATTGTTGATGACTTTCGTCTCGCCGACTGAATGACCAACAAGCCGACTGACAATAATGCGCTCGCCAATCTTGTACTC
>RGUK01000212.1 GCA_010027825.1 bacterium | reverse complement strand
GGGGCAGCCAGGTGGCAACTAGTCCCAGCAGCAGCGTCGCTGCAAACACCACCACAAACAGCTGCCATTCCAGGCTTGCTGGTACATAATCAATAAAATACACGTCGGGCAAGCTGATGCGCCAGCCATGTTGCAGGCAGTAGCCGATGGCGCCTGCAATCGCTAGGCCCGTCAGTGATGCGCTGGTTGTGATTACCATGCCCATCCACATGAACAAGAGCCACAGCTGTCCGGCTCCCATGCCAAGCGTTTTGAGCAGGGCGATGTCGCGCCGTTTGTGCTGTATCTGCATGAACAGGAGCGAAATCATGTTCATGCATGCCACCAGGGTGACGAGCGCTAAAATCAAAAACATTACATATTTTTCTAGCTTGAGCGATGCGACTAGTGCCGGGTATTGCTCTTGCCAGCTGACAATGGTCAGGTGTGGCAAGCGTTTTTGCAGGCGCTGCAGGCAGGTGGCTTGTGCTGCTTCATCCTGCAGTGCAAGACCGACCGCAATCTGCTCGGCGCCTTGCTCGTCAAACCAGCTGTTGAGCGTTGCCAAGTCTACAAATGCCATGTTGGCATCATACTCTTCCAAACCAACCTTGAACACGCCGCCCACGGTGACGGTGCGATTAACCAGCTTGATATGTTTTTTGCTCCGTGGTTCGGGAACTTGGATGGTGCACGTTGCGCCAGTGCCCAGGCGGAGCATGCGCGCCAATTTGTAGCCGAGTAGAAGCTTGCCTGGCGCAAGGGCGTGTGTAAGTGCTGCCCCTCGCCCTGCTTGGGGTGAGCGAGCATCTGGATGAGCTGTTGCTGGTGCAAGAATTTTATCAGCAAGGCTCGTAACCGTTGCCTCAGCCGCTGGGTTGATGCCGCGCAGAATGACTACGGTTTGCTGGTCGCCATGGGTGATGATCACTTGCTTGGTGCTTGAGGGGCTGGTACCGGTGCAGGCACTGCCTAGCACCTGGGTGACTGCGTGATGAATGCTGTCTTCGTCTAGATGGTTGCCTGGACTGCTGATGGTGATGGGTGCATTGATGCCGCGCATTTTTTCACTGATGACGGCTTCAAAGCCATGCATGATAATGAGCGAAAGCATCAGCGCGCAGCTGCCGATGGCAATGCCTGCAAAACAGAGGCGCATCATAACGCGAATGCTGGCGTTGTCGTTGCCGCAGGTTAAGTAGCGCCAGGCAAGGTGAAACGTGATTGACTTCATAAACGTACCGTTTTCTGGTTAAATGATAGCAGCGTGGTATAACCTACCATTCGCTGACGAGTGGCGTCTAGCAGATTCTACCGCTTATCCTGCTCCTTAGATAGTTTATACACTCAGGGGGAAGGCAAAAGCCGCTCGCCCAGAGTCCTGAGCCCAGTCGAAGGATCGAAGGGTCTGTTCGAGCGGCTGGATGGAGGGTGCGGGCAATAGTTGCTGTGGGGATGTGAATGTTCATACGGATTACGACGGGTTGGAGAAAATAATGAAGTTTGATTTGGTTTCAATGAGGGGCTGTAGTGACTTCCGCTCGTTCAAACCCTTCGACAAGCTCAGGGCGAGCGTTCTACTGGTAGCGAAGCGACTGCGAACGATGTTATCGCGATTGGCAATACCGGGTGTGGCGTGTCTGTGCCTGACGTTATTCAGTGGTTGTTTAAAATACTATGAGCTTTCTGACAGCGAGTTTCCGCAAGCGAATAAAAAGCACGATCAGCGTGAAGTGACAGCGGCCTACAAGCGGTCGGTGGTTGCGTATGATCAATTTGAAACCAAGGCGCGCTTTGATGCGCTGTGGCTTTCGGAAGAAGCTCGTACGGCTTACGGCTCTGCCTATGCGCACAAACGCGGGATGAGTGCTGACGCACGTGAAGAGCTGCTTAAGCGCCAGTTGGAAGAAACCAAGCATTGGATTGCTTTTTACCTCTTGGTTGAGCAACGCAGTACGACCCCATCCCTAAGCGATCCCCTTACCGCGTGGACCTGCAGCCTGCAAATTGATCAGCATACCCTGGTGCAAGAAAGTATTAAGGAGTGCGATCTGGAGGCAGAGTACCAGCAGCTTTTTGGTGGTTCTTTCAATGGTTTCAAGACTTGCTATCTGCTCAAATTTGCTGTAACGCCTGAACTGGCAGAGAAAATTAATACGCATGCCTTTAAAAAACTGCAGCTGAAAATAAGCTCCCCTCAGCAAGAAGTTGCTATGGCCTGGCTGCCTGGTGAGTTACACGGGCATAAGAAAGTAGTGAGTGACCATGAAGATTTCTATTGGGGCTGACCATCGCGGCTTTGCGCTCAAGCAGGGTCTGATGGCGGCATTTACCCACGTTGCATGGACCGATGTAGGTGCCTTTGACCAGCAGCGTTCAGACTATCCGCCTTTTGCCTGTGCAGCAGTAGATCTGCTGCGTGCTGGCAAGGTGGACAGCTGCATTTTGCTCTGTGGGTCTGGCGTTGGGATGTCGATCGCTGCGAATCGCTACAAGGGGGTGTATGCGGGGCTCTGCTGGCAACCTGCGGTAGCAAAAGCAGCAAAAGAGGATGACGGAATCAATGTGCTCGTGCTTCCTGCTGATTTTGTGACACAGGCAGATGCATGCGCTATTGTGCAGGCGTGGCTTGATGCCTCATTTAAGGGTGGGCGCTATCAGGCGCGGCTTGCAGCGCTTGATACGGCAGGGAATTGTTTTTAGCGGTGCGCCAATCCTAGTGCTGCAAAGATGTTATCCCATTCAGGCTTGTTTGATCCTGCTGTTGCATGTGAACCGAGATAAAAAGGTCGTACGCTTGCAAGATGCCATGGCTTGGTGAGGTGGCGCTTATGCGTTGGCACTATCAGGGTGAACGAGAGGTTTGGAAAAACCTCTTTGAGCAGATTGCGTAAGATTTTTGCCTGCGCGCGAGAAATTTCTGTTCTGAAAAAATAAACATGCTTTGCTTGCGCAATGGTGCGATAAAAACGCTCAATACGCCGCGCATATTTTTCTGCTACCGCGGGGTAGTTGCTCAACGCGGCATCAATGAAGTCGTGCACAAATTCACAACCGGAGGTTTGATTGCGCACGCGTTGTCGCGGGTAAGAAGGGATAGCGCGATCAAGGTCAGGCTCAACCCAGGTGGTGATGCTATGCTGCGGTGTGAGCGCGTTTTTGTCTAAGAAGTCTTTAAAGCCTGTTTTCAGCAGGTAGCAAAGGCCATCAAAAGGGGTCTCGATCCAATCAAAGGGGTAGTACCGCGTCAGCAGTTGATGGCGTACGAGGTGCAGGCCTGCAGCGCAATTTGCGCCCAGGCTGATGTAGGCGACTGCCTCAGTTTCTTGATTGCCTACATCGGTAGTTGCAGCTCTTTGCTCATCGATGTCGTTCAAATAAGCGATAAGTTCATTATCATCACTGCTCTGTGCAAGCGGGGTGCGTGTAGCTCTAGCTGAAGAGGTGGGGCCAGTTAAGCCCAGGCTCATAAATGCTTGATCCCAGCTTGGTGTGTTTTCATGGGCTGCAGCGTATCGCTTGGCCAGCACAAATGTGCGCACGTTGGCAATACGCCATGGCTGTGCAGGTTTGGCTTCTAGCATCGCGCAAAGGGTGTAGCGGAGTCTTGGGAAGCGTTTGCTCAGGAGCGTAGCCAGTTGAGCAGCTTCTTCCTGCGTGATATTTGTGCGGAAAAAATACACCGGAGCCCCGCTGGCAAGAGCTTCGCGCAACCGATTGATGCGTCGGCCGTATTTTGCT
>RGUK01000211.1 GCA_010027825.1 bacterium | reverse complement strand
CGTGCCGCCGACCGAGAGCGTGGAGGTGATGGAGACATTGGCCTGTAGGCCGGTGTTGCCGGTGACCGTCAGCGTGCCGTTGATCGTCGTGTTGCCGAACGAGTTGGCGGCGTTAATCATCTGGAAGCGCGTGCCGTCGTAGATCACGACGACCACTTCACCCGAGTTGATGTCGCCGTTTGCCAGCGCCGTTGCGCCGTCGCGGGTGATTGCCTTGGCACCAAGGCTATCAATGTTGATCGTGACCGGGCCGGTGTTAGCCCCTGCCGAAACAAAGTAAAACAACTGTCCCGCTGCATAAGCGGTCAGCGCGGGCGACATGGAACCTGTGATCGTGTCCGTACCCGTTACCGTAATGAGTTTGGCGGCGGTGGACTGCACCTGCCCCAAGTTCGCAGCGTCCGTTGCGGCAGTCCCTGACCCCAGCCCCGTGATCTTGTTAGAGCCGAAGGGGATGTTGGCCGTGATGGTCGTCTGGCCGTCCTTGGTGATTGCCGTGGAGAGGCCCGTAGCAAGGTCAGAGGTCAGCGCGTTAAAGACCGTGGCCGAGATGACGGTGTTAGCGACGACAGGCTGGCCTGCCGAGTTGATTAAGAACGTACCGCTGCCGTTGTAACTCATCGTCTATCTCCTATCGGTTCTGCGTTTGGCGAGATGCTGCCCCGCCTCCAACGCTGCCAATTACCGTTGCCCGTGCGCGCCGACGTTCAGCAAGTTTTCGCGCTACAGTTTCCATATCAAAAAGTTCTTTTTCTGCGCGTGGCCCTTGCAGCATCAACAACTCTGCCAACTGGTTGCGCGTTTTTTCTGGTAACTGCGCTTGATTCCACATTTTTGTGCCACGCGAAACTATTGTGAGCGGGCCGCCTTGCGCCATGTCTGCAACGTCTAGCGCCACATCTGCATTCAATTCACCTAACGCAGCCTGTCGCGGCATTGTCTGCGATCCGCGCCCCAGCACATCAGCCTCGCGCATGGTGCGCTCTGCAACCATTGTGCGATAAAACTGGTCAAACTTTTCTGGCGAACCAAACAAAATTTGCAATTTTTCACGAGGCACAAAGTTTTCAACAAGGTTCATCATTTCGGTACGCCCTGCTTTAGACGTTCCTACCTTGTCGCGGATGGCTTCAAAAGCGCCAATTCGCATAGCCTCAAGTTCTGACTCTGACATTCTTGCCAAGTCTTTCCGCAACTGATCTGCGGAAACGCTACGGTTAAGAACCGTGCGACCGAAATTTGCAGCGTCACGGGCGGCACTTGGGCCAGCCCAAGCATCTAACGCATGAGCGTAAATTGATTCGCCGGTTTCTGGGTCTGGCGTGCGATTTACAATTTCGGTGCGTAACTTATCGCGCACGGCAGCATAAGCATTGCCGAGTTTGGTTCGTTTACCCGTTACTGCGTCAGTTTGCGCTTCAACCAGATCGTCAAGACCTTCTTTGATATTGGCAAGATCAGACGCGCTAAATTGTTTTGTGTCTGGCCCTGCGTATGTCCAGCCTTTGCCGCCTTGAGTAAGACGATTGGATTTTGAAATTTGTTCGCCAATACGGGTTGCTCCCCATTCATCGGCTTGGCGCACAAGGTCAGAAAGTTCGCCTGACGGGTCATCAATAGTTATCGTCTCCAAACGACGATACAACGGGCCAGCATCGCGGGTGCGTTGTTCAGCGAGATCGTCAAGGGTAGACAACAATCGCTTGCCGCCTGTTTCAAGGCTTTCTTGCCCGGCTTGTGCCATGCGTTCGCCGCGAGTCTCGGCACGCCTTGTCACAAAATCACGCAATTCTGTTTGAGCGCGGCCCGGGATTGTGGCAAGAAGGTCAGCAAGTTGCCGAGCGTTTACGCCCGTGTCCAAAATTGACCCTTCTACCCCTAATGCACGCAGTCTCGCTTTTGCGGCAGGTGAAAACTCTTGTCCCGGCGGTGTGTCACGAATCAATGCTTGAATAAGACGCTTTTGTGCCTCTGAAAGCGCAACTCTTTGAGAAGCCCTTTCCCCAATGTTCATTGCAACATTGCCCAATACGCCAGTCGCCCCGCTAGTGCCTGCGCCACCTACGCTGCCCGTAAAGCCGCCTAGCAAAATGTCTTTCATCCTGTCTTCTGGCGTTTTTGCTTCGGAATAAGCGCCGCCAGAGATCATGCCTTCTGTGCCGCCTTGTATTGCAGCCGTACCTGCGCGTTGCGCCATGCTCATTTCGGCTGGCAATGCGGTCGCCGCCGTGACGGCAGGGCGAACCATTGCGCCGGTGCCGCCAGAAATGATGGATGGCACGGTTGAGGAAAGAACATCAAACGCAAATGAGGTCTTTGGGTAGTCTTCGCTAAATTGCTTTGACCCGCCGCGCATGATGTCTTCCATCTTCGGCGGCAAAACGGTGGGATAAACGCCTAACGATGCGCCTTCTAAAAATTTAGACGCACCACGGACAAAGGGCGGCAGTCTGCGGCCCATTCTAAATTCTTCAGACTCTGGTTCTGGAATAGATAACACGGATTGACCGTGCGTTCTTGCCTTACGATCTTCTAATTCTTGCAATCTTTGCCATTTTTCAGGAGTCATGGCTTTTTCCCGCCTGATTTTGCTGCTTCTGCTCTTAATCGTTGCAATTCGTTTTCATCTTCTTGTGACCATAATTGCGTTGGCCTAAACGACCCAATAACATTTTCTATTTCTAAACCACCTCGTTTGGCAATGCCAGAATAATCATCCAACAATTTATTTACATCTCGCTC
Source organism: bacterium (assembly GCA_010027825.1). The sequence goes on along the minus strand of RGUK01000211.1, from coordinate 978 downwards.
GCGCACGCGATAAAACGACAACGCAGTATTTATAAGTTCCTGCCGTTTTTCTTCTGTCAACCGTCCATTTTTTGCGTCTTCGTATAACGCCTGCAATCGTTGCGGCAAACTTCCTGATTGAGCAAGTTTGTTAAAGTCATCTTCACGAACGGCACCAGAAGAATCATTTGCTTTGGCTAATGCGTACACAATCGTTACATCACCAGCAGGTGTTTTTGGCGCAGTTAAAATGCGTTGCATTGCGCTTTGTGTTCCCGACCAATCCATTTTATTTAAGCGACCCTCTATTTGATCGCGTAAATCTTTTTCATCTCTCCGCAAATCACGCGGAGTTGGCGGCATTTGAATATTAGTGGTAGGACGTTGCGAAACTTTATATTCTTCAAAAGTTTTAGGTGTGCGGCCTGAATTTAATTCTTGCTGCACATAAAATTGATAACTCTGCACGTCACTTGGAAATTCTGCCGCTTTTAACGGTTTTTCCAAAACGGTGTAATCGCCCGTTTCTTGGTATTTTTTCCTACTTTCTGGCGATGCTTCCATTAGCGCTTCCACACTAACTTGCGGTTCACGCGACAGCATCAGTTGTGCATAACGCTGCGCCATTGGCGTACCGCGCACCATTGTCTGCGTCAACAAATCACGGCGTTCTTGTGCTGTAGGGCCGACCATTTCGGTACGCATTTGTGGCTGCACCGTTGGGCCGTAGGACACCGTGCCTTCTTTACTAATCTGCGGCATTCCGACGCTTTCAGCGATTTCTGCGGCGGTCGGTGCGGCAACGCGAGCCTGTGGCGCAAGACCGCGCATCACTTGCTCTGCGCCTGCAATGTCAGCCTCACGCGCTGCACGTTCAGCCGTTTCTGCCTTTTCACCGACCTTTTTAGCGGTGTATGCCGACAACACGCGGGCAATCGCGTTAGCCGCTGACGGCTGCGCTCGGAACCCTTGGAACGTGTACGGCTCTGCCTCGGGGGC